>NZ_JBFSTC010000169.1:0-4405 GCF_041466605.1 Vibrio sp. 10N.247.310.17
TGAGTTAGAAAGTGCCACGAGTCAAAATTCAGGTCTATGAAGCCTCTGGACAAAAGTTTGTCAGCGACTTTACTAAATTAGCAATTAATGAATAACTGCAAGTATGGCAAACGGCTTAAATTCAGGAAGTCCAGTATTGTTGATGTAGGTTAGATCGCACAATTTACTTATATAGAGGCATCGGGCTTGTTCAACAATCGGATTAAGCGCTGGCTTCGCAGCGTTAAATTCTTATTTGTTATGCTGCTATCTCACTTAGTTTGATGTACTTTGTTTCTAAAGGTAAATCTAACAAACCTAAACGCAAAAACTCTGGCTTTACATCCACTTCTGGCAACTCGTTCAATGAAAACCACCTAAACTCAAGATCGACGCCAGACTCAATACCACGAAAAGGTTCGTTCAATGGAAATCTATGAGGTTCGCTTAGTTGAACAAAAAAATAGTTAGCGATTTCATGATACTTTTTATTTGCATGTTCAAAGAAACTTTCAACGTGCCAAAGATGCTTCTTAACAGACGACTCTACCCCTAACTCTTCTAGTAGCTCTCGATTCAATGTAGCATCTGAGTTTTCGAAAAACTCAACTCTACCACCGGGAAGCGCCCAAAAAGAATCTCCGACAACTCTATGTAATAACACATGATTATCATGAACAATAACGGCAGCACTTCGAAAGTTAAATCGAGCATCACCTTGATCAAATCTCAACATTTTTACTCCTTGTAGCATAACGCCTTCTATATGACTCTGCGCCGCATTTTACGCCCATATAATGCAGACTTTCACCTATCACTTCAATTTGTAATCAATAAGTTAGTGACCACATTGAGAGGTTAGACTGCTAAGTGAAGCATAATTTCTAGATGTACTGAATTCGGATAACTTTTTGTAGGGTAAATTGCCATTAACAGGATATGAATGAGTTCTTGTTCTAGCTGATAAAGGGGCATTTTCGAGCTAGAAAATGCCACGCGTGAAAATTCAGGTTGTGATGTTTTTGGACAATTCCGTGTTACGACGAGATAGAAAGCCTTCTATTTCAGATAACTTTTTCTATTCCAAATCACGCGAGTCGCCTACAAATAGCTGACAAATCTCATTAACCCACTACAGAACAATCACTACTACGACTGAAATACTTTGCGTGCGAGAATAGCAAGAGAATCCCCATCTTCGAATTCGCTAAAAACCTTTGATTCAACAACGTTAAACTCCTGCCCCATTGCTTCTTTCATCTTGGCTAAACTTCTCGGATGAAACAATAGACCATGAGTTGTTTCAGGTGCTTGAATTTTTTGCCAGACTAGATGGAAAACGAAACCTCCAGGTAAAAGCAGCTCAGCTTGACGGCGGAAAGATTGGCGCAATTCGGTATCACTTAAATGATGCATTACTTTATTGGAATATACTGCATTATACCTAGCTTCTGTTTCAATTTTTACAGCATCAAGTATTAAGCTAAGTACATCTGGTAGCCGTTTATTGAGAATATTCACGAAAGCTGGTGAATAATCAGAGCCTGTAACTCGAAATTTCTGAGCGAGAATTTCAAGATCATTACCAGGCCCCGAGCCTAACTCTAAAACAGAATCCTCAGGAGAAAGAACCTTTGAGAGCATATGCAATTGCTCAGCAGCATTATATCCATCACACATTTCAGTATATGCCTTCGCATTGTTAACATCGTGATAATAATTCATGCAGACCCCGTCGTTTAAATCATTGTAACTCATATAATTTCCTACAATTTTCTGTATTACTAACTTGCTCTTTTAAACAAATATGCAAATGGTGATTTTGTGTATGGGATCGCACGACCAGATGCTAATATATTTTCTCGTGTCATGATTTCAGGCCTCTTGGGCTTCATATAATCCTTAAGATTTTCGTCGTTGACCTCATACATTCCATTGTCTCGAAGAACGACAGCAATCAACTTAAATCTTGGATCTAAAGCCGCTAAAGCTGCATCTCCGTGGCTAGCGTTAACAAGTAAGATTCCACCTATTCTTAAAAGCTCTCCGCACGGTTCTGAAATAAAGCCTGCATAAAGAGATATTAGTAAGTCGAATTCAACTTCGTTTAACTCCAGTGAGCGATAGTCACCATGGATAAACTGTATATTTGGGTCTGAGTTCCCTTTATGCTCGAAAACTATCTGTTTAACAGTGCATTCATCAGCAAAAAAATTTGAAGCACGTTTATCAAGATCCACATATGTGACATCGTTAAAAACGAATGATGGTGAAATGTCCACATAACTACCAGGATAGAGTACTTTTCGAGGAGTCATAAAAGCACCGATCGCCTTAAACAGCTCCCAGCGATCACCTTTGTGCTTATCCTGCTCCTCCCACAAAGCTAAAGTCTTAGTCATTATTTCTTTCCTCTAGTTCTGTAAGCCAAAAATATTACGACCTGAATCTCTTTTTATTGTTTAAGCTACTAGGATTGTGTGTGGTTAATATATACAAAGACCCTGCGTTGTTTGAGTGCACAGATTGAGATAGTATCGGCTGATATTAAGATCTTGTAAAAGAACTGTAGGTTGTTATCCATGCTTCCAAAAACACCATTGCCACCCTGCTATGTAATCCACGAGCAAGGCGTAAACAGTGAAAGCTCAACCGTGTCAGTAAATCCAGACTATGGTTTGCTCTTTACTACAAAAGGCTCATTTAAAATGGAGCAAAGCTACACTACTCAATCTGTTACTGGCAGCATTACGATTGTCCCCTACGGAGTACCATATCGTTCTGTCGCGGGTTGTAATTTAGACTATTGGCTACTTGGTTTCTCTGCTGAAAGCTATGGTTTGAACGAAATGCAAGAGATAATGCGCCCCTTCGCAGAGGTTCGTTCAGGAGGTGCTCCTGTGGCTCATTTAGATGTTCCAGCTCAACAACGTATAACTTCTTGGTTTGAAGCCTTAAAACAAGAAACCAATATTGAAACAACGATGAGTAATGATGTTCAACGGAGCCTGATTGTATTGATATTAGCAGAAGTCGTTCGTGCGACGACTGTAATAGACAATAAGATCACAAAGTCGCCATTAGTCGGAAAGGCATTACACTATATTCAAAAATACAGTCTTACTCCTATATCCTTAAGTGACGTTGCGTCTGCTGTGGGTCGCACATCTCCCCATGTCGCATCAGTTGTAAAGTCAGAAACAGGTTTTACGGTCGGTATGTGGATCACTTCAGCGCGCCTAGCCAAAGCAGCGCAGCTTCTACAGTACTCAAATATGTCGGTTGAACAGATTACTACGAAAATTGGGTGGCAAGACACAACTCATTTCATCAGGCAGTTCAAAACGTTCTATGGCACAACACCTTCAAAATGGCGTAATAAGCTAAGAGACAAAAGTGAGCATTGAACATGAGTTGTATACTTCATTTAAATAACAAGGAGGTTCGTCTTCAATGACCTTGATTCTTTGTAGCATAAGAAAAGTAGGTCAAACGTCAGGTTAGCGAAGAGTTCCCTGAATGCTTCGTAACTTGTTTCGGGGCAGAAATGAGCTAGAGCTACTACTCTAATTATTCATTAGAACAAATAGCAGCGTACCAATACGATCGCTGCCATTTAAGAGCTTACTTTATTACTTGGTACTCATGGGAACAGGGACGTAATACTTTCTTGGGCTATATAAGGGGTTAAAGGAACGTTTTTGTGCCCAAGCAGCGGCCAATGAATACCTAGTCTAGAATAAAGACATTTAACCCGTTCCTACTCTCTCGTACTGGCCTTATACCTGAAATTACATTCACTCTCGATGGATATCCTATGCCGAGATTAATATTTCCAGCCTTGAAATTGCAAGGCTTTTGGAATAGGGCTGTAACAAGGGTATTCAGTTTGCAGACCATATTCAAAAATAACCGAAGTTGACATTGCAAATGAAGATGAATAATTATATCGAGTAAACCTTTCAGGATTATTCTTCGCCGTCTTTTCAAGCACTGTCCAGATCATATCTTCAAGAAATTCAGGGTGGCGATTCGGATCGAGTGCCATCAAATCACGCATACAGAACCAGTTATTACCTCCTAGCTCTTGTTGGCGGGTAGCATTGCCGAAATATGCTTCTTGTAGTGCTCGCAGATGAGCTTTCAGAATTTTTGATTCCACGGTGTCTGTTTCATCTATGTGCTGCAAGAAGTAAGGCAGTTTGGTGATGTCTGCCATTGCTCTTTTAGGCATAGCTAACGTTGCTGTGTCATATTGCTCATGTATCTCGCTCAGCAGTTGAGTGAGCTCGGGAGAGTGGGGTTGAGCTTGCACGCTCGCACAAGTAAGCAGTAGCAATGGTAAGACTGTTTTCATGGTCATTCTCCCTTTAGATACCTGATCATAATACCAGTATTTAGGCGGTGCATAAAGTTCTTTTTTATG
>NZ_JBFSTC010000170.1:0-4300 GCF_041466605.1 Vibrio sp. 10N.247.310.17
AACATCAGCGCCAACACGCAAAGCATGCTGCAAGAGAGTGTGGCGAATGCCCGCAGCCAAACGCAGCAAAACCTTGAACAAACCAGTACCCAACTGAGTCAAACCCTCCAAGGAGGCGCCGCGCTGAGCGACCGCTGGCATGATAGTGTGAGTAAAAACCTGGCTTACGGTGAAGGCAATACCAGTGGCTTTAATACTCAAGTCAGCCAAGGTATGAATGACATGCAAACGGCGGTTGACAGCGTGATTCAACAAACGGGTTGGACGAAAGACCAATCAAAAGCTTACCTGCAAAGTGTCTATGGCGGCTTCGAGGGCGGCGTAGGCACCGGTAAAGGGGCATCGCCATTCAATTTAGGCGCCAGTGGCGGCGTGAAATGGTCTGATGATGAACGTACGGCTTACAGCAATATGAATGCCGAGCAAAAGCAGCAGCTTGAGCAAGCCACGCAGCAATACACCGAAGGGGCCAATGCCGTGACCAGTGCCGGCACGCAGGTGGACAATAAAGACACCCGAACGTCGGTTGAGCAGTTTGCGCATGATTTTGCAATTAATGCCAGCAACACCAAGTCTCTTGGTGCTAGCGTGATGCAAAGCCAATCGGACTTGAACGCCCTCTCGAATACTCAAACGCGCCTAAACTCTGGCAGTGCCAGCTTTACGGCCAATTCAATTCAAGGCTTCCAGAATTACTTGGAAACGACAGCTAAATTAGAACAACCAGACGTCCAACGCCTAATGACCGCTTACCAACCGGAAGATATTGCTGATGCTAAAAAGTCTTGGCAAGAATACACACGCACTAAAGAGTTCACCACCATGGCGGGACTCGATGGTGACACGGCGAAGATTGTGGCAACAATGGAGAAAGCGCATGAAACCACCACCCCAACCCAACAACCAGAACTGACACCCGAGCAAAACAACACGATGGAGAAAGGATGGGCTAGTACCGTCGATGCCGTGGCACACACCCGCACCGAGATGCTGCATACCAAGGGAACGGGCGGACTCTTTAATCAAGCGCGCTTTGATGGGGTTACCGATGATGTAAAACTTCAACAAGAGGAAGCGCAGAAACCCATCATCAAACCTGAGCCGATGATTGAACTGACAGTCAAGTCGCAGGTAGAAAAGGAGATCACTAGACCCGAAAGGACGGAATACGTCACCTCCGACCAAGCCTATCCTGCGGTGCCAAGATACACACAAAATTCGAAAGAATAATACTTAACTAGGTGCATAAAAAAGAACTTTATGCACCGCCTAAATACTGGTATTATGATCAGGTATCTAAAGGGAGAATGACCATGAAAACAGTCTTACCATTACTGCTGCTTACCTGTGCGAGCGTGCAAGCTCAACCCCACTCTCCTGAGCTCACTCAACTGCTGAGTGAGATACACGAGCAGTACGAAAACCCCAAATTATCTAGCGCCCCTAGAGCAATGGCAGACATCACCAAACTGCCCTACTTCTTGCAGCACATTGACGAGACGGACACCGTGGAGTCCATACGCTTAAACGCTTACTTGCAAGGTTTGCATACTGCGTATTTTGACAATGCCTATAATCAAAAACAGCTAGGCGGAGGAAGCTGGTTCTGTATGCGCGATACAATGGCACTCGATCCAAGGCGCCACCCTGAGTTCCTTGAAGATATGATCTGGATGGTACTTGAGAAAACCGCCAAAAACGATCCGCAGAAGTTCAGACGAGCAAACTATGCAGGGTCCTTCGGCGTTGATATTTCAATGATTATTAACTACGGCTTACAAACCGAATACCCTTGCTACAGCCCTATCCCTAAATCGTTACAATTTAACGGCTGGAAATATTAATCTCGGCATAGGATATCCATCGAGAGTGAATGTAATTTCAGGTATAAGGCCAGTACGAGAGAGTAGGAACGGGTTAAATGTCTTTATTCTAAACTAGGTATTCATTGGCCGCTGCTTGGGCACAAAAACGTTCCTTTAACCCTATGCAGCCCAATAAAGTATCCTCTTAAAATGGTAGCGATCGTATTGGTACGCTGCTATTTGTTCTAATGAATCATTAGAGTAGTAGCTCTAGCTCATTTCTGCCCCATTGTTGGATAGACCTTTTACTCATTCACATCCTGTTCATGGGGTTTTGCCCTACTAGAAGTTATCCATTCTTCTAATGCTGTTCGTCGTGAATCCCCGTGTTGTATCACGGGGGTAAATTCGACCTATCAATCAAGTTCGAATCACATTAAAAGCAATAGAATCTAATAACTAACTGTCTGCTCTTTCATTTATAACACCTATATGCATAATGTCTTTCATCACAAATGCAATTGGTTAAACAATGTTCTGGAATAAGAAAAAGCGATACCTTTTAAGTGAACTCAATGGACATATCAATACGATTAACGCTGAACGTGCAAGTATACCGATAGCTGTGATTGATGATCTTGATGTTCCTTACATCGAAGCTGTTAGAAACTGCGGCTATAAGGGAATAACACACTACACAGACATTGATAACTTTGAAATGTTAAGTGTTTATCAAGTCATTATATGCGACATCAGGGGGGTAGGAAAAAAGCTTAGTAAAAATGAGGGAGCTTTTATTATACAGCAACTTAGAAAAGTCTATCCTGACAAATATATTATTGCGATGTCGAGCAATCTATACCACCTACCGATCCAAAATTATATTGGTGTTGCAGATGCCAAACTTAAACGTGACGTGTCAAGTGACAGAGTAATAAGAGAGATTGAAAAAGGCGTTGCTGTAATGAGTTCTCGTAAAGAACGTTGGTTGAGGTTTCGCGATTACTTATTAAAGACACATCAAATGGACTTGTACGATGTTTGGCAGATAGAGCAAGAATTTATAAAATCAGTACTTACTCACGACCGAAAAGGTTTCGAAGAGAGTGATGTACTGAAAAAACACGGTGGCGATATGGTAAAAGGCCTGCTAGTTAACTTTATCTCGGGAATAATATTTTGATAGCAAGTGAACATTATGACGGGTTGGTTTTAGATTCAATGCATGAGCTCCGTTATTTTAACCAACGACTTAAGAATCTATCAGAACAAGCATCAAAGATTGTAAAAACAGGCGATTTTGGCCATGAATCACCTCTCGCATTGAACGCGCACAATGCTGATCACCTCAGAACGATTATTGAGGGGGTGCTTGATTTGTCACAGCTTTTTACTACCAGATTAGACTTTATTGATGTTGAGTTAAACCCGGACAACGTCGAACATTTAGATGTCTGTGAGGTTAATTTATTCGGCAAATTCGATAAAGCTCGCCGAATGCTAAACGCCTTGGCTCGAGAAAAAAGAGTCAAGGTTTGCATAAATGGTGATTCAGAAGTAAGACGCTCATTTGATGCGTATACGATTATCGATATTTTGCCATATCTAATTTTAGATAATGCCGTCAAATATAGTCCTGAACAAATGGAAGTCGATGTTGATTTCATTTATTACGACAACATCACAGAAGTGACAATTTCATCATATGGCCCTACAGTTCCACAAACAGAGTTGAAAACTCTAGTGAAAAAGCACTATCGAGGTGAGAGTGCCATGAAGTTAGACAACTGCGTCGGACGTGGCCTAGGGTTGTATTTTGTTGATTATATCTGTGAGTTACACGATATCGAGCTGACCCTAAACTCTCAACCTGAGTCAATTCAATTTGAAGGTATACCACACTCTCAATTTGAAGTGACTTTGAAAGTTCCTTGGAATACTTAATGCTCAAGCCATAAAAAAGCCGAACTCAATGAGTCCGGCTTCTTTCTCCTTGATATGACCAAAAAGGAGGACTGGTTAATCCCACAAGGAACGGCTTGTGTCCAGTCGTAGTAACTTTAACAAGTAATTACCGCACCACGTAGTCGATTACTATGAACCTTTGCGATGCGCCTGAAAAAACCATACTTTTCTAATCCTATTTCTTGATACTAGCGATTGCTCTAGCAAGACCAAGTAAATGTGTTGAAGTCTTAATCTCTAACTCAGACTGAATACCTAAAAGCGCTATCCCTGCCAATATTTGCTGTGGCCTCACCACTTGGCCTGTCGGCAGCTCCATACTGTCGTATAACATTTTGAACTGCACCCAATCTTCATTAATACTAAGTTCTCTACCTTTGGCCATCCGCATCAGTCTTTTGCACTCGGGAGGTATTGGCTTTCCCTCATCCCAACCTGTGACTGTTCTCACAGTTTTAAAACACAGTTCAGCGACCTCTTCCTTTGTCATTTGGCACTCTAACTCTCGAAAAATGTAATTCTTACTCATT
>NZ_JBFSTC010000171.1:0-4199 GCF_041466605.1 Vibrio sp. 10N.247.310.17
AATGGTTCGCTCTTTTCGTGGCGAACAACGATTCATACGACTTCATGTCGCACTACGTGGATTCACTTACGTTCATCATACTGACACCCTAGCACTTACCCGATTTGTGGTTATCAGGAAGAACGTCCTCTCACGATTCAGTTCCCACTCGGTTTAATAACCGAGTTTCGTTACATTGTCGGATTCGCTGCTTTATTCAGAATCCTAGGGTCATCTGGTGATACAGATGGTTCACTCTTATCGTGGTGAACAACGCTTCATACGACTTCAGGTCGCACGGACAAAAGCTTGTTAGATGATTTCCTAAATGAGCTGAAAGCGGATTACTTCAGATATCGATAACAGATTTAGCGTTCACCGTAGAGGTAAGAATATCGTATTGGTAGTAAAAAATGTTTCCTGAGAACCAAATTTTGATAAGCCACGAAACTACCACTTAGTTTTGTGATTTATACAAGCGTTCCAACTTATCTAAAAAGCCATGTAGTTTTTCGTTCATCTCATCATAGTTATGACTCAGTAATACTTCGGGGTTCTCAACAAAACGAAAGTATTCGACCTCACTGAGATCAGTATTTTCGATGAGCAGCGCTACGACTTCTTTAGTCAATTCCATATGACACTGAAAACCAAACACCAAATCGCTATAAGCAACAATTTGTCTAGGACAGCCTTTACTATACGCAATGATTTCAGCATCTGGTATCAGTCCAGGCATATCGTTATGCCAATGGCCTACTTCCAAAACGGTGCCAAAATGGTCAAACAATGGATGGGTAATACCGTCTTTGGTCAGCATGATAGGGAACTTACCAATTTCACGTTCAGGGCTATGTTCATAATGAGCACCTAACGCTTCACCAATAAGTTGGGATCCCAAACAAATACCAAGTACAACTTTGCCTGCATTAATCGCTTTTGCAATGACTGCCTGTTCACCTTTTGTATCGAAGTGAGAACATTGTTCGATAGTGGTCGCAGGATCTTGTGGGCCCCCCATAACAATCAGAAAATCAATATCTTCAATATCTTGGGGGAGAGGTTCACCTAGATATACTCGCGAGTATGTAATGGTATGACGGTGTTTCTTCGCCCAAGCTTCATAAGCTCCAGGAGCCTCAAAATATTCATGAATAATGAAATGGATACGCATCTTTAACCCTTTACTGAATAATAGGCTGACAATGTTATATCAAATCTAAGTGGCGCATTTTATACTAACAGACACCTAATGTAGATAAGTCGCCAATCATGCAAGCCAATGAGATAATCAGAAACTTTCCTGATAAACAATTCATAGCTAGAACGACCCAAATGGCCTCTGGCTATATTGATGATTTCCACTCACATCCATGGCATCAAATAGTGTTCCCACGCCAGGGATTGTTACAATCAGACATTGGTGATAAAAGCGGGATAGTACCTCATAATGGCATGCTCTATATACCCGCAAATACAGTTCATAAATCCGTTGCGATTACAGATACACAATTTTTGGCGATTTATCTCAACCCAGGCAAAAATTTTCGGTATGGAAGCGAACCTAAATCCTGTCAGGTAAATTCTTTCGTCAAAGAGTTGATACTACTTCTGTTTGAAAGCAACACACTCTCTCAATCTGAGTCCAATATCACGCATTTACTGATGGTGTTGAGAGATCAAATCGAAGTTGCAGAAAGTTATGAAATACCACTGCTTATTCCTACCGATAAGCGTCTTTTCTCTATTTTCGCACAGCTTCAAAAACAGCCTGATTTGCCGTTTACATTAAAAGAATGGGCGACAAAAGTCGGTGCATCTGAGCGCACATTGTCCCGATTATGCTCGAAAGAGTTTTCTCAATCTTTTGCACAATGGCGACAAAACATAAGGCTAGTTTTATCTTTGCAATTGTTAAGCTCGAAAATGAGTATTCAAGAAATTGCTATCGAGTCGGGATATTCTTCCGATTCCGCTTATGTACAGGCATTTAAGAAATTGTTTAATCAGACACCAAGAAAGTACCGAACAGCAAACCTTTAACACGTACTCTGATTCGTTGTTTTACGAATCAGAGTAACATCACTTGTTATGTGTCTTTTGCCTAACTTTTGGTTGGGGAAATGCAGGCTTCTAAAAATTATAGAGTATTAGCTCTGAATGATTTTGGGGAACTTTCGAGTTAGAAAGTGCCAAGAGTTAAAATTCAGGTCTATGAAGACTCTGGACAAAGGTGTGTTTGCCGTGAGTTTTTAAATTAAACATATTTAAACGGGATTTAAGCATGGCATACTAATGGTCATCGATAAGGTTAATCATTTTATTTAGGTTATATGGAATTTGAGAAATATTTCAATCTAGGTGCTCTAGGGGAAGATACGTTAGCAAAATGGTGTCGCGAGATAGGGGTTGTCATAACTTCTTCTGCACATGAAGATGTAAATGGATGGGATAGCTTTCTTGAATTTCCCTACCTGAAGACTGATTTACCGAGAGATCTACAAAACACTCCTATTGAATGTAAAGTACAAGTAAAGTCCACACAGGGCAAAAGAGGTAAGTGTGATATCAAGTTATCAGCTCTCAAGCGACTCGTTAATTACAACTCTCCGGCCTTCATCCTTTTCCTAGAGTTCAGTGAAGATTCCCTACCGCACCTAGAATCAGCCTATCTCGTTCATGTTGATGAATCACTGATCCATCGAGTGCTTAAAAAAGTCAGAAAAAATGACATATCAAAGGCTCCCAAAGAACTAAACAAGCTAGTAATAACTGTCAATTATGATGAAAAAGTAAAGTTGAAAAGTACCCATTCCAGTGAGTTTATGGAAAAAATTCTGACATATATCCCGTCTGGTATGGAGAAATATCAAGATAATAAAAAAGCCATTATTAAAACGACAGGCTACGGTAAGTCAGGATTCTCCTTTTCCTTTAAGGCTGAGCCATCAGAAATTCAGAACCATCTAAAAGATAGTTACCTTGGGTACCAGCCTATCCCAATAAATGCCAGTGGCAGCATAACTAAAGATAACCGATTTGATTTATCAGAGGGGGGGGTTGTCATTGAAGAAAGTCAGAATACACAAGTAACGATCACTCCCAACGTATCAGGCCAGTGCAACCTAAAAGTCCGAACTACACCATACTCACCAGCCATCACTTTCTTAACCGATATAGTACATAAGGTTTGCGTCACTGCGCACGATACTGGTTTGTTCCTTCGTTCAGATCTGTTCTCAATAGAAATACGCGTTACAGAGAGCGAGTTTCACGTAATCCCTCACATGACTACTGATAAGACAACTTCAATCCAAGGTGCTATCAATTTTTTAAGAGTATTTCACGGATCTCAGAGAGGCAATGATCAGCTTTGGGAAATGCACTTTCTCGAAGATGATAGAAAACTCAATGCAACTTGTACTGTTAGCCATCAAGACAATAAAGATGACTTAATTGAATCATTGATACTGATATGTCAAAGCTACAATTTAGAACCTAGCAAATTAGTATCGTTAGATCAGTTAGCACAAGACGAAGAGCGCATTAACATATTAGCTAAATTTTTGAGAAATGAGCCAGACGGAGTTTGTCTCGAACCGCATCCAGACGACGTGATTGACGTATCTGACGACAGACAAAATGTAATGCCTTTCGTTATTCAAGTTGGTGAGTATGCGCTGGGCTCAGTGTTTCTACTGCACGCAAACGTTGAAGGCTCAAAGTACGTAGTCCACGAAATTGAAACATTAGAACCATTTGTGTTTGAAAACCGCTCTCCTACTAACGACGAATTAGAAGAAATAACCCAAATACACATAAAAAGATTAGAACAGTTAACTTCTAAGTTTTAATTAAATTCAACGAGTCAAGATATGAGAGCCCTTACTAAAACTTCGGCTTTCACAAGGTGTAATCTTAGTCTGACTTGCTAAGAGCTAGTTTACAGAGATGGGATTAGATTTTGTCTTTTACCTATCCATTAGATCATATATCGTAAAACAATGAGTTAAATATTGCTCTTTTATGAGAGTTAACAAGACATGGGGCAGAAATGAGCTAGAGCTACTACTCTAATGATTCATTAGAACGAATAGCAGCGTACCGATGCGATCGCTGCCATTTTAAGAGGATACTTTATTACTTGCTACTCATGGAAACAGGAACGTAATACTTTCTTGGGCTATATAAGGGGTTAAAGGAACGTTTTTGTGCCCAAG
>NZ_JBFSTC010000172.1:0-4195 GCF_041466605.1 Vibrio sp. 10N.247.310.17
CCAGCCAAATATCCGTTCAGGTTCAAGCAATAATGCTTATCCGAACGGCATTACCACAACTGTGGAGCCTTTTTTATAACTCGTCATTCACGCTAACTACTCATCAGCTTTCATCGCTTTCTTAATCGCAGCCTCATTGAGCGTCGCTTTGATCGGGTCGGTTATCTTCTCGACCAGATCGATGGGCATTGGGAATATGATTGTAGAGGTTCGCTCATTCGCCACTTCTGTTAGTGTTTGCATGTAACGCAGCTGAATCGCATTTGGCGCTTGATTAAGAACCTCTGCAGCCTCTTTCAGCTTGGTTGATGCTTCTAGTCCCCCTGTTGCATGGATCACCTTAGCTCGACGTGAACGTTCCGCCTCGGCTTGCTTAGCTAGAGCTCGCACCATACTGTCATCAAGATCCACATGCTTGATCTCGACATTGGCAATCTTGATCCCCCAGTTATCGGTGTGTTGATCCAGTATCGCTTGCAAGTCTCTATTGAGCTCTTCTCGCTCAGACAGCAATTCATCCAACTCATGCTGTCCTAATACTGAACGCAACGTTGTTTGTGACAGTTGACTGGTCGCTTCGAGGTAGTTCTCTACGTTATTGATCGCCATCTTCGGATCCAGCACTCGAAAATAGACCACGGCATTCACCTTCACTGACACGTTATCGCGTGTGATCAAATCTTGTGTTGGTACGTCCAACACGATAGTTCGTAGATCCACTCTTACGATTTGTTGAATGAAAGGAATGATGATAATCAACCCCGGCCCTTTGACGCCGTAAAAGCGCCCGAGGAAGAACACCACTGCACGCTCGTACTCGCGCAGCACTCTGAACATGCTGGCTATCAGCAAGATAACGAGCACAATGACAATACCTATAGTGTGTATAAACATAACCGCCCCCTAATGGTAACGATGGTTAAGCAATAAATAATTCAATCAAGTTTGTTCTAGCATGTCGCGCTAGCTAGATTTCGATGATGTCTCATCGGGCAACGCCTCAACATCCAACAACAACCCAGTCAGTTTGGTCACTCTAATAAGCTGCCCCGCTTGCAATTCACTCGCGCATTTGGCTTGCCATATCTCCCCTTCAACCAATACTCGACCCGCACCGGGGAAGCCGCTTACCACTTTGCCAGTGTCGCCGACAACCGCTTCCATCCCCGTAGTCACCGGCTTGTTTCTCACTCGGACTAGCATAGAGATAGTTACAACGATAAAAGCGACAGAGAATAGGCTAATACCGATAATTAACGGCAATGCGATTTGATAACCCGGCACTTCGGTATCCATCAGCATGATCGAGCCCAATGTGAATGCGGCGACGCCACCCAAACCGAAAATCCCGAAGCTCGGGCTAAAGGCCTCTGCCACCATTAAGGCAATTCCCAATAGGATTAAAGCAAGGCCCGCGTAACTCACCGGTAGAATTTGTAAGGAGTACATCGCTAATAACAGACAGATGCCGCCCAATACACCCGGTAAGCCGACGCCAGGGTTATAGAACTCAAGCAACAAACCATAGATACCGATTAGCATCAGAATGTAAGCAACATTTGGATTAGTGATCACCGAAAGCAAACTAAAGCGCCAGTCTTGTTCTCGCTCGACAAAAGAAACATCACTCAGTTGGACTTCCTGACTGACACCGTTGATGGTGATGACGCGTCCGTTGCTCAGTTCAACCAATTGCTGAAGGTCGCTGGCAATAAAATCAATCACGTTAAGCGAGAGTGCATTCTCAGAATCCAAACTTGCGGCCTCTCGCACCGCTTTTTCTGCCCATTCTTCGTTACGTTTGTGCAGCTTAGCCAAACTGACGATGTAGGCAGCTGCATCATTAATGACTTTCTTTTCCATCGCTGTGGTGGCTTTTACTTGGTCTGAGTTCTCTTGTTTGGTTGCGTCTTGCTCACTCGCAGAAGTGCTATCGTCTTTATTGGTATCGTCTTGAGGCGACAAGGGATTAGTCGGCGCTTTGCCACCGCCAAGAGACACAGGGGTTGCTGCACCTAGATTAGTTCCGGGCGCCATGGAAGCAACGTGGCTGGCAAGTAAAATATAGGTTCCGGCGCTCGCTGCTCGCGAACCCGCAGGCCCAACCCAAGTAGCGACTGGAATCGGTGAGGTGGTGATGGATCGAATAATGTCACGCATCGACGAATCTAACCCGCCAGGCGTATTCATTTTCAAAATGATGAGTTTTGCTTGCTCATCGTGAGCTTGTTCTATTTCTCTAGTGAGGTAATCACTGGTCGCCGGACCTATCCCTCCGTTCACCTCAATCACCCAGACATCATCGGCCTGAGCGAACACAGAGCTGAACAACAGAAGAAACGCAAACAAGTACTTTAATATAAAAGTCATAGCCCCTCTCCTTACAACTGAGATGCTAGATAGACGTTTTATTTAAAGCGCAGAGGTAACATCTTGGTAATAAATAGATACCTTAAGCATAGTTCAGGCTAAATTTCCCACAACAAGCTTTATCATTTTCAGCCAGATTAATCTGTATAGAAAAAACGCAAAGATATGGATTAAATGTTAACAAAAGTAAGCAAGCGACGCGAAGCACAATCCATTCACAAAGCGATCAATAAAAACACTTTTATAAATCTTACAAATAACCGAACAACGAAAAACCAAAGAAAACGTTTGCTTTGGTGTGAAAAAACATCTAATAGCCATTCACCTGCTGTTTTTAAGAGACTTTCACCTCTGCTCATATTGATAAATGTAAAGGATACGTGTAAAACTCTTCGCGAAATATTTATCCAATGGCACATCGTTCATTGGTGAGTAATTCTGGGATTTTTATATTTAGTAGCACAGAGGTTATGGAAGTGTTAAAAGAAAAGAGTTTACTAAGCAATATTGGCATTCAAGTCGTTATTGCAATGATCATCGGTACAGCAGTCGGCGCGATGATGGGTGACAGCGCAACAATGTTCGCTCCACTGGGTGCTATCTTCATCAATTTGATCAAGATGCTGGTGATTCCTCTAGTCGCAGTTGCCCTAATTTCAGGTGCTGCAGGTCTAGGTAATAGCTCATCGGCTGGTAAAGTCGGTGTAACAACACTGGGTTACTTTGCACTAACGTCTGCACTTGCTGTGGCACTAGCGCTTGTAATGGGTGAAGTGTTCGAACCCGGTCGTGGTATCGATGTTTCTGGCGTTGAAGGTATGTTCTCTTCAGAATACGCTGCGAAAGGCGAACTTCCAACGTTCTGGGCAACCATCACTGGCATGATCCCTACCAACGTTTTCCAATCACTGAATGAAGCAAACATTCTGCAAATTCTCGTTTTCTGCTTATTCTTTGGTATTGCGATTTCTAAACAAGCAAAAGAGAAACGTGACCCTATCATCAACGGTGTAAATGCTATCGTTGACGCTATGGTATGGATGATCAACAAAGTTATGATCATTGCACCACTTGGCGTATTCGGCCTAATGGCTGAAGCAGTAGGTACGTTTGGTTTTGGCGCGCTTATGGTCGTGTTCAAGCTGTTCATTGTTTACATCGCTGCGATTCTTATCTTCGGCTTTGTTGCTTACCCACTGATGATTCAAATCTTCACTAAGACTTCAGCTAAGAAGTTCCTAGTGGCAATGAAGAAGCCTCAAGCGGTTGCACTATCAACAGCATCTTCAATGGCGACACTACCAGTAACAATGGAAACGGTAGAGAAAGAACTTGGCGTTCGCAACTCTACGGCTTCATTCGTTCTGCCACTTGGTGCGACGATCAACATGTCTGGGAATGCAATTTACTACGGCCTGGTTGCTATCTTCTTTGCACAGCTGTTCAACATCGACCTGTCTATGGGCGCTTACGTTGCTATCATCGTAACCTCTACGCTAGGCGCAGTTGGTCAAGCAGGTGTTCCAGGTCCTTCTTTCCTAGTGGTTGCGGTTCTTCTAGCAGCTGGTATCCCTATCGAAGGTCTACCTCTATTATTCGCTCTAGACCGTATCTTCGACATGATTCGTACTGCTCTGAACATCACTGGTGATGCAGCATGTGCGGTAATCGTTGATTCTCTAATCAAAGACGAAGTGAAAGAAGCTGAGCTAGAGAAACAACAAGCTTAAACTTCTTAGAAACCTAAAGACCAAAAAGCCACTCATTGAGTTAATGCCGATCGTTTAAGAAGACTTGAACGATCTTGCAGTTAGCAGATAATCCC
>NZ_JBFSTC010000173.1:0-4094 GCF_041466605.1 Vibrio sp. 10N.247.310.17
AAGAGAAGCTGCTTAGTAAACAAGCGAATGATGACAACTACCTTGAAAAACGCCGTAAGCACAACGAAACCAACAGGTTGATACAATCAACTAAAAAATCGCCATCATCACTTTCTTTCGAATAAACCAATACTAAGTTCCAAAGGGGAATTTTTATAAGCACGCGCTTTTCTTCAGGAAACGACCTATATCTTAAAACGCTAACTGCACTCTTATGAACCATCTTATAAGGATCGCTAAGAGCGAGAGAGAAAGCATCGAAGAACAAGTCAGGAAAGTTTTTTACAACTTCATACGGAATATTTTCCCATGCCTTAATAGCACTTGCCCTAACCAAAACACTTTCATCCATTAACGCCCCATACCAGTCAGATAGAACTAAGTTTAAACTACTGATTCCTGTGACCATTTTGGATATATGGGTAATCATACACCCGCGCATCTGCTCCTGGTTTTTAGGGAGGTTTCTATATAAACCTAGAAAATCTTCTATGCCCCGATTTCCCTTATGCTTAGCTCCAACTGCTGCGAGGTTAACTAGCGATGATTGTAAGGAGTTAATCGCACTCTTTTTGTTGTTCCGTTCTAGTTCGTTAAGAAACGAGTCAGCTACTTCAATGATATTTTCTTTGTCTATTTGCTCATATTTTTCCGTTAAAGTAGCAGCAGCACCGATTAGATCATCAAAATTTTCGTGTGCAAGTACTGAAAGCTCGTCACTTGTGTGTCTGAACGTGTCTAAGGCTTTATTTTTATAGTTGTCTGGGTGTTCAATGGCTGCCCACAGCAACCTTCTGAAAGCAATTTTATGAGCGCTACCAATTTCGGTATCTGAGCTCAAAAATCTTAAAGTCGAGTCGTAAATTCTATTTGATTCGTCTACTCCAACAGGGTCATTATCTGCCAAGTACTTTTGAATTGTCTCATCAGTTAATTCTGGTTGCTCAAATAGACATAACGAGACCGCCTTTCGAAGATAAAAGATAATACTGCTTTCTCTACGCTCATTTGGCAGCAATATGCGTCGACGCATTAATAAGGCTACAATGTCTCTCAAGAATTTGGAAAATAGAGCGCTATTGTTTAGACCGATCAAAACGCGTGTGGCTGTCTCTATTTTTCCTAGCTCTGTTCCCTTGAAAAAATCGCTTAGAATCTCATTTATGTGAACTTCCCTAGTCCCAAATAACCGTTTAAGTGGCTCAGAATCTATCGGCTTTGAATGACCAGAATACATTAGTGAGCTTGGAGGTGGCTCTGTAGCCAAAGAAGCAAAAACTCGGAGAGTGATTTTTAGCTGTTCTATGCTTAGCGCATATGAATTGTTCAGGACTACATTCACGACATCCGAAGATACAGAGTGTCTTTTAATCAAATATATAGCTACAGTGAGCTTATTTTTTTCATCTATAGGAGCCGCTATCAAAGCTTTTGCTGCATGGTGAGAGTAGGGTAGGTCTTCTCCTTCAACAGCCTGCAATAACAGCTCTACAATCGGAGGAGTAAAAACTTCAGGTGCTAGGTCGGCAAGCTTTTCAAGCCTTGGGTCATTATACTCAAGGTTATCAATGTCTAACTCATCTAACAGGTCAAGAACAAATGTCTCTTCAAAACTAAAGTTTGGCCGTAGTTCTGAGCGTTTGAGTTTACGTTCGCATTGAGCTTTCTTCTTAAGCTCAATGAGTTCAATCTCTCTTTTCTTCCTTTCCTCTGCTTTTTTAAGCCTTGGCTCAACAAACTCCAGAATGTTTGGGATGCTAACAGGTACTCTTTTGTCACAATCTGTACAGCATTTTTTGTAGAAGCTAAAGACACTATCTTCGAGCAACCAACAGTGCATAGAAGAATGCTTTGAATATTTACATTGCATTCCCATATGATCAATAGGTAAGCCTGTCTGAGCCTCGACGATCCCGAAACCGCCTGAACGGCTAATTTCAGCGTGTTCACACCAGTTTCTTAGCAACTTAAGAGTATTCGCGTTGTGCTGTCCAGCTTCAAAAGCACTGTGAATTCCATCATCAAAGTCGTCCAATGTTGATACTCCAGATATTGGTACTTGTTGATCTTATGTAGGTATCGCATTCGATTATGCAGGCGGTAGTATACTACAGAAAAATACCGATAACTTAATGAGCTACTCTCCTTTTGCAACATGATTTCAACAGGAAAGCCAAATGGTGACAGAATTGTCTAACTGGCGATTAAACACTTGGGGAAACAATGGGGGTTCCCAAAAATCAATATCATACCTTTAAGCGCTGAACTAACACATTTTGAGGCCAAAGCTTCTTAGTTCGTAAAACCTGAACCGCTCCTCAAACACATTTGCGTATTTTCTTGTTAGAGCAACCTGTCAGGTCAAGCCTCATTCTAGTTTGGAAACTGATAGATTGCCCGCTAACTAATCCGCGGTAGCATTACAATCATCTTCACTTATCTCTGTATCACGCTTCCTTTCTGGCGCATGTAATGCGTCCTGATAGGCAATTAGCTTTGCTCTAGTCTCAGCTAACTGCTCTTTCGCTTCCTCATACCTAACAGTTAACTCATCAACGCATGATTGAAGGCTTTCGTTTTCGTTTATCGCGAACTCCAGTTTCACTGTTACAGCAGTATGATCGTTTTGTAGTGCTGAAAGCTGTCCTTTCAGATCTTGGTGTGTACCTTGAAGTGTTTCGTATTTCTCTGCCGCTGCACTCAAGTTATTCGTAAGATGAAGGTTGTGCTGTAGTAGCTCAGAATTATTTTGTTTTGACTCAGCCAAATCACACTCTAATTCTTCAATCTTGTCTTCAAGGTGCTCTTTCTCTTCAACTTGCTTTTGTAGACGTTGTTCAACATCAGATAACTCTGCTTCTGCTTGCTCTTTTGCTTGATACATTAGGTTGTATTTTGCGTCGAGATCTCTGACACGAATCGCCATCATGGTTTCATAGTGCTCATGCGCTTTGTTATTTAGCATTGTCGTAATCTCACGAAGTGTGTTGCAAAGCTCTTCTTCCCGCTTAGCCAAGAGGTCTTGTAATTCAGCAGGAAGGTCATATGACAGAAAAGCAATGGTATCTTCGGACTCTTCTGAACCTAGAGAAGAGAATTCAGCAGAGATATGTCCACCTTTGAACAGGCGATCTAAGTCCGATTGAATTGCGGAAATTTTTCCTCGGCCTAATACTTCTTTTATGCTCCAACCCGAAGGCTTTTTTCCCTTGCTGATCAGCTGAGTAGCAATTTTGATGACATCGTCATCCGTATATGATTTTGGTCTAGCCATTTTTTACCCGCTTTTTAATTATTATTTTTAGGTTTGTTAGTTAGTGAAGTAAGTTAGTCACGCGAACTAACTTACTTATTCATTGAAGCTTCGGCTTCGATTGTAGTATTGGCCTTTTTAATAGCCTTAATTTCCCTGGAAATCCCTTGCGCTACCAAAGGAGGAAGTTCTAACGCGGCACTGAAAGCGGAATCAAGATACTCAATCTGTTTTGTTGCCATCTTTTGGTCACGAGCATTGATAGCAAGCAGCACTTTCTTAAACACACTGACCAACTTTGGCATGATAGCTTCTGTTAATTCTTTCGTTAGCTGAGATAGACGCGACTTTTGTGCCTGGAGCTCCGATACTTCTGTCATTACAGTATCTTTTTCAACTTGCAGCTCGCTGAGATTAATTTGTACTTCAGTGACTTCATCAAGTAACTTTTCAAACTGCCCTTCTAGTGACTGGGTATTTTCTAGCAACTTGTCATACTGTTGTTCTGCCGATTGAATCTTTGCTTGAGCAAGCTCTAATTGATGAGTGTAATGATTATGGCTACGTTCAGACTTGGGTAAGCTTGCTTCCCTGTCCATTTTCTTGCGAAGCTCTGACTTCTGCTCGGTTTCAGGTGCAAAGTCTGCTCTTAGCTCTTTACTTTTAAACAAGTGCTCGTTAGCGTAATCCAATACCATGCACTGAAAGTAGTGGCCGAATTTTTTGGTTAATTTTCTGCTTAGTTTCCCATCAGCAGGTAGCAACTCCTCATCGGGAAAACTAGAACTGATCTGCTCCAGTAAGACTGGACACCGCATTAAGCGACATATTGTTTTTCAAA
>NZ_JBFSTC010000174.1:0-4070 GCF_041466605.1 Vibrio sp. 10N.247.310.17
ACATAAGGCAACAAGCCCTTACTCGAACTTAATGGATGTCAGTGAAAGGAGTGAGGAGGCACGACAAGCGGCAACGAGGAAGAATGACGAGGCGCAGGCGTTTAGGATTGCAGCGATATCCTTTTAGATAGGGACTGTAGAGAGGCACACCCTGGGGCGGCACGGAGTGACTCATCAGGGTGATGCCACTCTTAGGCCATAGGTGAAAGATACCAGCGAAAAGCCTTGCCCAAAGGGTAACGCCCAGGTCCACCACAGTTTTTAAGATAGTGAATTGCTAAAAAATAAAAAAAGGGGGGTTTTTCCCCACAAACACCAAAAGAAATAATTTACCCAAAAATGGTAAAACAACCTTTACATTGGTAAAGCCACTGTTAGTATGTATATATATTTATCTTTCATGGAGTTATAGATATGAACGTCGTCCTACAGTCAATTAGACAAACCGCAATAAACATGAACCAAGAGCAATCGCACTTAGAAGAAGCGCTTAAAACGCAACTAAGAATTAACGTGACAGATGAGGACTTGGTGGATGGTGTTGACCGTCTAATTTACAACCACAGTTTGAATAAAACAGAAGTTATAAAACAGCTTCGCACCACTAAACCGACGTTCAAAAAGAAGCTGACTGAGGCAGAAGAACTTGGATTAATTGGAGAGCACACATCACAAGGAAAAGCGCACCTTTACACTAATGATCAAGTACACATACTCATGGAACACTTTGGCGCTCCTAAATTTCACGAGCACCACGACAGTAAACTAATCGTTGTCACAAACCACAAAGGCGGTACCGGTAAAACGAGTACGACTTTAGCCTTAGCAACGGCCACCGCATTGGATTTAGATCTAAATGCTCGCGTATTAATACTTGATCTTGATCCCCAAGGCTCTGCGGGACAAGGCACAATGCAAATCGCAGAAGACAGTATTTACGTTACCATGACAGATATTCTTCTAGCAGAGTTTGAGCCAGACAATGAAGATAATGCTGTGAATGCACTATTGAAAAATGGCTATACGATTGAAGAGATAATTAAGCAGTGCGCGTTTTCTACACACCTTAGTAATTTATCTGTGATTACCGCTTTCCCAAGCGATGAACGCTTTGTAGATACTTATTGGCAGCTTGATGAAAATGAGCAAGTACGCTTATTACGTAAGTTTTCAGAGGTTGTACTGCCAATCCTAAAAGAAGTATTTGATGTTATCTTTGTAGATATGCCACCCCAAGATAGCCCTATCACATGGTCAGCATTAGAAGCAGCCGAAATGCTGCTTGTTCCGGTGACACCTCGCTACTATGACTATGCTTCAACCACGAATTTCATGAGCAACCTTTCAGATCGTCTAGAGTCACTCCCATCTATGGGTAGTAATTTACAGTGGTATAAACTGGCAGCAGTAAACTATCAAGAATCAAGCAAACCCGAATACGACACGTTCCAAAAACTCATGCGCTCTGTGCGTAACAACCTGATGACGTCGACCATTGCACACAGTGATGCGTTTACCGCTACAGCTAACATTGGACGAACTGTCTTAGATATAAAAAAGTCAGAAGAAGTCTGTACCAGCAAGCAATTTGATGTGGCAGTGAGCTCAGTGAATTTATTTTATAAACAGTTCAAGAATGAATTGATTCAATTAGCAATTAAATAGGCAGAGCTATGAAACGTCCAAATAAGAAAGGCAATTTATCGATCGGTTCTGGTTTAAGTTTATCGAATAAAAATGCACCAATGATAAAAACAATTAAGTTTGGCCAGACTGACTATAAGGCTCGTCATGTAATCATTCCGTCCGCAGAGCTTGAGAGTAAGACCATAGCTCACCCTCTAAATACCCGCCACCAAGAGTCTTTGACATTGGAGGCCGTAAGAGACATTTACCCAGAAGTATTAGCAGAGGGTATCAAACAAGAGGGTGTAGCGTACTTCAACAAAGAACTAGAACGGTATGAACTTTTTGATGCTACACGTCGTCGTTTTTGTGGAATCAAGGCAGGACGAGATTTACCACTATGGGTCTTGGATGAACTGCCAAGTGCGAAAGACATTGCGGCCTATGTTGAACTAACGCAAAAGGTTAGATTTTTTTCATGGCGTGAGGTAGGTATGAAATACCTAAATTATGCAGAAGAACAAGGTATTAGTTCTGATGATTTGGTTCAAATCGGAAAAGAGTTTGGTGTCAGCATTGTCACTATTCGAAAAAAACTCAATGCTGCAAAACTAAACAAAGCACTAATCGAATCATTCCCTGATTGCGAAGGTATTCCGACTACGTTCTATACAAGACTTGGAAAGATTGAACGAACCCTCGCCAAAACGAAACTTAGCGTTGAAACCTTTGTTGAGAATGAACTGGCCTCATTCAATACCAAAGCTACCGATGTTTCTGATATTCAAGCTAAGTTACTTGAGTATTACGAGACGAAATTAGAACTTTTGGTTGATGATGAGTCTAAGCCTCAACAGAAGGTTGAGGAGTTAGCGATTTACGGAAACAAGAATACTTATGCTCGATTAAAAACCAGTGCTGACGGGCGTAAAAAATCATTTGAATTTTCCCGCTTACCGAAAGAACTAACCGAGGATATAGAGTCGTACATCAGACAAAAACTGAGTAAAAACAATTGAAACCTCCCCAAAAGTAAAAAATGCCATCGCCCCTTTTATCATAAGGGTTCATGGCAAAGGGACATAAAAAAAAGGGGGGTTTTTCCCCGTAATTATCACAAGAAAAGACGTTCAAAATGCCATCAATACTCAGCCTTACATTTCAAGTTAAGAATTGCGGGTAGACCTACAAACATATAAAACTCAAATAAACCCTCAGTTTATTTATTAGCTGTGAAACGCCTCAAATGTGAGGCGTTTTTTGTGTTTGAGAACGACAAAGACTCTTAAACATAGCTGGAGAAAGGGACCTTATCCGATGACTAATTACCTTCTAGCTGCAACTTTTCATACATTTCAACTACAGTTAGATAATGATGTCAGCAATATTCGCTATCTTTACTGCAGTTTCCCCTAAAGCTTGTATACGCATTTTTAACTCTGCCTGACTCAGGTTTTGTTGTGATGCTCTGAGCACAACCGCTTTTAGCTTTTCATATTCAACAACATTAATCTCTGGATTGATTTTTTTTAAATCTGAAATTGAAAGCCCAGATAACTTGGTAAGTTCAGAGCCATATGTTCCATTGAACGTTTCTTCTATAGCTGAGAAATCATCACTAAGTAACCTTTCTAATTCTTCTAATTTACTCATGTTAAAACCTTTTATTATTTGATATTTAGTTTTTCGATAGCGTTTTGAAGCTTTTCTTTTGCGCCTTCAACACCGCCAATATCATCTAGTTCTTTCTGACTTTTATTAGTCAGCTCTGCTATTTCATCAGAAGCGATAGCCAGCTTGGTTGCGATAAAGTTATTTACATCTGTTTCAATCCCTATTTCGCTCAATAACTCATTTTGAGTTTCATGAACTTTAGCTATAGAAGATAAATGGCCGGTTACAATTGAATTCGCTTGATGAATTGCTAAATAAGATCGATTAGTTGAGGCCAACAGATCTCTTTCTTGCCCATTAAGATTATCAAGTAATAGCTTACGCTGCCTATCAACAGACTGAGTTACTTGAGAGACGAGCACTTCCATTGCTCCAATAGCAAGTTCTTGTTGTTTAGAGCTTGAAGATGCAGATAGTCCCTTAGATATCATATCTATAAATGACGTTTTTCCACTGGCCTGACGAATACGGTCTTTCTTAATCGCTTCTTTGATGGCATAAGGCATATAAACATCATCTATAAACTCGTTCACATCAGCTCTCATTCGGGAATGGCTTTGTTGCGTAATTCAGTTTAGAGACAGAGCCGCCCGTTTTGCATGCTTTTTAGTCAATACGACAAGTTTCAGGCATACCTAGCCTAGTGAGCTTATTCAACGCTTTTATCATCGCGTAAGTTTCACCCACCTGTGCATTGTAATTTCTTAAGCTCAACCGTCCTCCTAGCAACTGTTTAACTCGATACATCGCTGTTTCTGACAATGAACGTT
>NZ_JBFSTC010000175.1:0-3991 GCF_041466605.1 Vibrio sp. 10N.247.310.17
TTTTTTGATGTTATGGCATTTTTGATAACGTTTTTTTGTTCAAAAATGCCCCTGTAAACAGGAGCTTAAAATGCAAAAAATGCCTCTTACTCAGCGATTTGTCGAGCATGTAAAACCGACTTCGACCACACAAGAATACTATGATACCAAGGTGTCGACGCTGTATTTACGAGTCTACCCGTCAGGGAGACGAGTGTTCTTTGTTCGCTTCCAGAGTAACGGATTGAGAAAAAATCATAAGCTAGGGTGCACATTAGAGTGCTCATTACGTCAAGCAAGACTAAAAGCCTTGCAGCTTGTTCATCAAGTACGCAGTCCGAAAATTGAAGCATTGCCCTCCATAACGCTACAGGCGTTCGGCCAAGAATTTTTTAAGCGTTATCCTCGTCATTGGAAACCTCGCACTTTGAAAAAGAACGAAAGTGCCTTTCGTCTTCAGATCGCCCCTTATCTTGGAGATAGGGAAGTACAATCTATTGTTCGAAATGATGTTGAGCAGTGGTTTGCCCAGTTAAGCCATGTGAAAGGCTCAGCCAACCAAGCGTTAGTGTTGCTGTCGGTTATGATGCAACAATGTGAAACGTGGGAATATCGTCCTAAAAATACCAATCCTTGCCGTGGTTTCAAGCGTTATAAAGAAGGAGGGAGAGAGCGCTATCTTAGTAAAGACGAATTGCGACAACTCTGGCGAGTGTTAGACACGTTAGAGGGCGATAACCCGGCTAAGGTCATGATAATACGTTTGTTGATATACACAGGTTGCCGCTCATCGGAAGTGAGAACCTTACAATGGAAAGAGTACCGAGGTGGTCACTGGCATTTACTAGACAGTAAAACGGGGGCGAAAACGGTTTACCTTTGCTCACAAGTTAGAGCTTATCTTGATGCATGGCAATCAGAGAGTCCTTACCTGTTTCCAACCCCTTGTAACACTCAACCCATATCCACCAATCAGTTGGGTATATTCTGGCGACAGGCTCGCCAGTTGGCAGGATTGGAAGGTGTACGTTTGCATGATTTACGTCACACCTACGCCAGTATTGCCATTCAGTCGAAGGTAAACTTGATCGTGCTGAGTCGCCTTTTGGGGCATGCTGAAGCGGAAACGACGCTAAAGTATGCACATTTGGGACGTGATGACGTGTGTCAGGCCGCTTCTCATGTGTCGGGAGTGCTCGTTAAAGGTATGCGCTCATGAAGTCACTGTTATTTACTTCTAAAGTGATTCAATCACTTCATTCGAAAACTCGAACGTATACGGTGTGGGATACCCAAGTGCCAGCGTTAGGAGTTCGAGTTTATACCGATGGTCGCCGTTTCTATGTGACTCATTTATCCATTCCCAATAAGACGTTGGCGGCAGTGGGACAACTGACACTAAAAAAAGTGAGACAACACGTACGTGCTTTACAGGCCTCTTTTTTAGACAAAGAGACGAAACCGATACGGTTGATCCGCTTTGATGCGTTGGTGAAAGAAGAATGGACGGATAAGGTCTGCAAGGGATGGAAAGTGAGTACACAAGGGACAGCGTCGAGCGCCTTAAAAAAGCATTTGTTGCCCGAGTTTGGACGTTTTCCTGTCAGCCGTATTGATTCGTGTCATGTGCATCGTTGGTTTGATGAACTCAGCCAGAATTACGCAGGGGCTGCCAACCGTAATCTTGATGTGCTTCGTTCTATCTTCAAATATGCGGTGAAGCAAGGTTATTGCATGAATAACCCTTGTGACGGTCTTAAGCAAAATCGCAAAAAAAAACTCAATCGTTTTTTGAGTTTGGATGAGTTAGCGCGAATGCAGAAGGCATTAACTGTGGTCAGCCAGCAAGGTGATCTGGAAGCGTGCTGTTGTCTGGTGCTAAAACTGGTGTTGTTAACGGGGTGTCGAATTTCAGAGGTAACAGGCCTGCAATGGTCTTTTGTTAAAGGAAGGGAGTGGCATTTGCCGGACAGCAAAACGGGTGCGAAGGTGGTGTATGTGGGCAAGGAAGCGCAGAAACTCCTTTCAGACATACCACAGCAAGTATGGGCGCATCGTAGCGAATCACACGATGATGTGTTTATGCCCTTGCGTCGTTTTGTGAGTCGGTCGACTAAGGTTAGTCTGGTCTGGCAACAGGTGCGAGCCTTAGCCCATATCGAGGATGTTCGTATTCACGATTTGCGCCATACCTTTGCCAGTTATGCGGTGTTAGAGGGGTATCCTATCCCAATGGTGTCGAAACTGTTGGGTCACACGCGCATTTCATCCACGCTTCGTTATGCTCACGTGGATGATGCGCAAGTATCGCAATCTGCTGAGGCGATAGGGGAAGTTATTAGTGGAATATTATCAGGTCAGCTTGTGAGTAACCCTAAAACTCGAAAAGTAAGAGCATCCAAACCTAAGCTGACGAAATCTCCCCCTAAACGCAGAGGAAGACCTATCAAAGCAATACCTGAACTTACCGATGAGGAGGTTGAACGGCTTAGATATGAAGTGGATTTTTGGGAATGGTGATGAAAATATCTGTCGGAATAACATAAGTACATCAAATTTTAAGGTTAGGGTTTTGGTGAAATTCGTGTTTGAGGGCAGTCACACTTGGAGGTCTATGCTCATTTACTTTTCACTTGCCTCACCGTAGACCTTCAGCCCTGTAGCATCAACGGCTAAATGCTGAATTGCTTCTTCACCAATCCAAAATATCAGTGACTAATGACTGATTAAAGCTTGATTATATTGCTTCCAGTTAGTTTCTTTATAGCGAGGCTTGGTCATTAATCTAAGTCTTTGAGTCAACTTAGCTGCTCAGCTCATAAGTTGAAGGTTTAATTTTCTAATCTTGATAAATAATGATTCTTTATCAAGATTATATGTGATTGTGAGCATCTTGTTTTTAAGTAAAGAGCTAAAGTTTGGCGTGTTTACTTATTAGAGTGGTAAAACGTTATGACTGTAGCAAAGAGGACATTAGGACGGATGATGTTTGTTGCGCAATTTTTACCATTTGTATGGTTTGTTCTTCTAATATTAATCCAAGAGTGATTTTAAGGCGATTAAAAACGCATACTTTGACTCCTTTGAAGAGGTGTGGCGGGTTATGCTGAGCCCTTGTACAAGGTTTTCTGTTCCACTAATTTAGCTCATCGTATTAATCTTGTCATACAAATGGTAGTGTTTGGAAAGGGCAGTGGTAGCAGTGGTAAAAACAGCTTGAGCTAAGTTTGTTCAGGCGAGTCACTCTACTCATATATTAAGTCTAAGTGAGGAACGGTCGTCCATGTAGCGTTGAAGTCATTATTAAAACAACTTCTATGTCTTGTTGCTAATAATCAAAGACAAGCCAAATCCAATAAATATCCCTCCAGTAACCTTATTAAATGTCGCTCTAACCTTTTCCTTTATAAGCCAAAACTTAAGCTTCTTTGTTACTAACGCGTATGTTAAAAGTGCTAGGAATGACGACGAGGTAAAGGTGAGTGTAAGCAAGATAAATTGCGGTATGATGGAATGTTCAACTTCGATAAACTGAGGAAACAAGGCCGAATAAAACACGATAGCCTTTGGGTTAGTTACACCAACCAGATACGCTTCACGAAACAACATCTTTCTGTTATGCGCGCTAGCTTGGGGATCATAATTTTTTAAAGTCCGTTTGTTTGATCTCCACGTCTTTATTCCAAGTAAAAGTAGATATATTCCGCCAACCATTTTAATAAATAGGAATAATGATTCAGATGCCAAAAGAAGAACACCTAAACCTGTAGCCGATAAGCCTGCCATTGTGATCATAGCTGCAATATTTCCAAGAATCCCTGAGACCGCTCGCTCAACCCCATACACGGCTGAATTTTTCACAGTCAATAACACCGCAGGCCCCGGGGAAAAAGTAGCAGCTACACAAATTGTAAAAAATAGTAAATAGTCCATATGTTTGTTATCCGTAATATGAAAGACCTATTGAAAATATAAAGGACGTAATGCTCTGTTAGGGGATGAGACTCCTCGA
>NZ_JBFSTC010000176.1:0-3970 GCF_041466605.1 Vibrio sp. 10N.247.310.17
AGCGAGCCAACCAAAGCTATGAATGAGGCTAGATACATGTTTTGGTTTCCCCTTTGTTCAGCTTGAAAGATGACAATAAAGTAGAGATTTGGTTATTAATCACATCTATGTTATTGACCATGTAAAAATCACCACAAGTTATCTGACCAAGAGCATACAAACCCATTTGAATTTCACCAGTTTCGGAAAGAACAGAACAAGTTGACGGACATACATTGATTCCTCCATATTGATTTTCTTTTGCTAGTTTCCGACTTAGCAGGCTATCAAGTACCGGATTACTTCTATCGAGTGAACGTCGTATCCCTGTAGCATTGATGATGAAATCAAAGAAGTACTTCTCTTTATCTGTCTCCACACAATATTGACCATTGTGACATGATACATTAGTGATTCCCTTGCTGTGCGAGACCTTACCTCTTTCTATAAGCACCTCAATGGCAGCATGATTTTGCAGGGAGACTGGGACTCGCATATTTGCCCAGCGACTTTGGAAAGTATCTATTAATCTATTTCTCGAACTGCGGGAGAGGTTTTGCCATAGCAAAGACAAGGAGTAGTTAGCAGCTGTTAGCACACTAGTTACTAGGTCCCCATCTACAAGGTGCTTGGCGGAGGCTAGCTGAAATATGGTTAGTTCTATTCCCTGATGGCGTAACTCTCTATTAATGAGATTGAGCACTGATTCAAGTGTTATTGTGTCTCTTGAATTGATGAATGCTTCTGTACTTTCAGGTGAGAGGTACTTAAGTTCAATGTCATGATAACGGGTTACAGGTCTAGGTCTATCTGAGACTCGTGAAAGCATTTTCGCATGGGTCACCTTAGAATAATTAAGTCCTAAAGCTACATCATAAGCAGTAAGCCTACTTCCTAAGATTCCTACTCTTCCTGTCAATGAACCCAAGCGATTAATTGGGTAAGGATTAGAGAGGTATCCTAAAGTTCCTTTAAGTTGGTAAGGGTCAGCCTCTACGCTAGTTCCTGTACAGAGAAAGACCGCATCATAAACCTTTTTGTTGTTTTTTGTGACGACGCACCAGCCGGATTCAGCCTTACGAATATCTTCAACTTGAAGAGCTATTGTTGTGATTCGGCAACCTAAAGCTCTATAGCGTTCAATATTCTCAAGCAACTTTTCTTTTAAAAAGTTACCAAATAAAGAACGTTGTAAGAAGGACTCTGGGGTTATTTCTAGACTATTTGGATACGAAGACATTGCCCAACGAAGAAAGTCATTTTTGTTATTCATGTACATGGCTTTTGCTGGTCGATTCAAAATGTTAGAGCTGATATCTTTCTGATAGGCTAGGCCTGTACCAGCTTCATTGGCTCTATCGTACATATCGATGTCAATGCACGAATGATTTGAGGTGAAAATGGTTTCGAGCATTGAGAAAAGTGAGGTCCCAGTATAACCACTTCCAATAATTGCTAGCTTCATGATGCTTCTATCTCGTTGCTGGTTTTATAGAGTTGATTTTACTTTCCCATTCGGATTGCTCGTTGAACCACTGATTAAGTGATGATAGGTTTTCTTTGACCTCGTTTTCTGTTTTCCCTTTTATAATTGCACTCATAATCTCGCCATTGGTGAATGACATCGTTGTATGATTTTGGGAAACAGAACCTGAAAGTTTGTACTTAAGAACATAATCTAAATCACAGGTCTCCGGAGCTGCCAGCAAGACGCCTTCTTGGGGCGGAACAAGCAGCTGGCCAACCAATTTTTTATGGGTATCGATTGTTGGGACATCTTGTTTTGGATTTCTTAGAGCTGATAGGTATGACATTCTCAAATCTAATCCCCACGCTTCCTTCAATTCTTCATTGACGAAACAACCTCCGAGACGAGCAGCAATTTCTCCAAGAATAATTTGGCCATCTTTGGTTACAAATATTTCTAGGTGAAACAAAAAAGTTTTCTCAGAAGGTAAGACATCAAATATTAGCCATTCAGTATAGGCTTTGATTTTTTTTGCCAAAGATGAGTTTGGATCAACCATCTGTAATCCAAATACTGCTCCAGACAAAAAATCTAAACAAGAAACCAAGGCTTTACTGGTCGAGATAACAACGGGATTAGCATTAATGATAAGTCCATTAACCTGATAGTGTTCTCCCTGGACGAATTGCTCTACCATTAGATTGAAAAACTTCGTCGTTTTGGCTCTTAACAGATACGCTTTGAGTTGTCCCTCATTGCTTAAAATTTCAACGCCATTAGAACCGCGCCCATCACAAGGCTTTATAACAACAGGGTAACCATATTGTTCTATGAAGATAGCGAGTTCTATTGCGTTATGTACTCGCGACATGGCTGGGATCAAAGCTCCATTGTCTTGAGCAAGTGATTTCATCTTATACTTATCTCTGAAATAGATTATTCTCTGCGAACAGCCCTGCGTTACCCCAAGTTTGTCATTTAATCTAGCAGCTCTCTCAAGATCAATTTCAGCAAGTGCAGCTACTCTAGGGGTCGATAACTTTAAGGCTCTATGATAAACATCAAGTTCGACTAAAGAATTGTTACTAAAGTCTTGATATAAATGGATCTCGATTTCGTTTTGAAAATGGTTTTCTAATTCCTTCTTTTTATTAGCACAAGAATAGATAATTGCATTCTGGCCAATACTTTTTATCCAAGATTTAACAGAGTGTTGCAGCAATATTTTCGGTGGGGCTAACAAGATGAGTTGCTTCATTTAATTTCCCTTACAGTTGATCGTAAAAATGAACATGTCTCTGTGTGCCTCGCCGGGAAGAAGAGGGACTATTGGAGAAACATAATGGTAAAAATGTTTATCATCAATAATCAGCAGATCACCAATGTTTAGCTGTTTGTTCACAACTATGTCACCCTCACTTAGGACTATTGAGTTACCACCTGCAATATTTCGTTTGTCGATACAAAGGGTACAGACGAAGTCGAACCCATCTTGATGAGGACCTTCAGGTGCGGGAAGGCCGTTATAGTCATCATTAGCAGTGATTCGAATTTGATGAACGCCAATATGTGCCTCATTCTTAGATAGATATTCCATCAATATTGGGACAATTATTTTTTCACTGAAAATTTTTGCTTGACTGCTTATGCTTTTAAATTTTCTTTTTATACCTCCAGCATATGAGTTAATAAATTTAGCCTGATGAAATGCTGGAGGAGAGTCGACCCAATGGAACTGTCCATTAATAAATTTACAGGTCGAGTAACGTCGCTTTCTAAATCTCGCCACTGTCTGTAAATAGGGGTCGTCTACTAAGCACTCAAACGTTTCTTTGAGCGATAAGTAATTAGGGGAAGATTCGATAATCTTAGCTATATTACATTGATAGAACTCTTTGTTTTTGGAGTTGCTATGAGGTATTTCTATTTCTTCGAGGAACGCCATTTAAATACACCTTGTATCTAAAAATTAATCTATATTTGTACTTCAATGTTAAATTTCCATTATATTATTTCAATATCAGGTAAGCATCAATAATCAGAACCCTTCATCTCTATGAAAAGAATATAAATCTTATTGGATTTTAAAGGAATTAAATTAATATAATTAATTTTTAGGGAGGTGCGTCCAGTACATCAAATCCAATAACAGATCAAAACTGTCGATTGCGGTCAAGATAGTGTCGTTTTTTACTGATAAATGAACGCTGGATAATACTATTTAATTATTAAATTGAGGAAGGACTGACGGATATAATATCGCCTTTCTAAAGTCAGATTTCACGGTTATTTCCTTTTACGAATGGCCCTGAATTTCTAAACGGTTTTGTGATTTTTTAGTAGTGTGATCCATTTTTCACCCCAACCCCTTTTAATATGGGCGATTTTACCTAATAATATAAAGCCTTAGAGAAAGCACAAACTATGCAAGCGTTTAACGAAGTGGCCCTGTTTCTCTCAATCCAATCCCACACACCACGCTAAATCGTAAACGATTTAAATGATTGTCTGTGATGAATTTAA
>NZ_JBFSTC010000177.1:0-3770 GCF_041466605.1 Vibrio sp. 10N.247.310.17
AAGAGAAGCTGCTTAGTAAACAAGCGAATGATGACAACTACCTTGAAAAACGCCGCAACATAAAGCTTTTAACAACAGCCACTTAACTCGAATTAAAACACACCCTGTAAGTCACTAAACGGGGTTATAAGTACATCAGCTAAATCTCTGCTATAACTCTATTTATGTATGATGCAATAATCAACGAGAGCCATTGATATGTCTTGTTTTTGCCTTAATAAGACCAGGCCTATAACCGTGCCATTATTCACCTCATAAAACAGCCTAAAGCCCGATTTTTTGAACTCTCTGATACTAGTGACCCCCAACCCTACAAGCTCAGAACATCTAGAGTACATGTCAGGGTTATGGCTCACATTTTCTTCAAAGGCATCTAAAAGACTCTCAACCCCTTCAATGACTGATTTTTCATCATTCCATTGAGTTAGGTGATCAATCGAATCATTTAGCGAATTTTCAAATGTTTCCGTGTATTGAATTTCTACTTTATGAGTCATATTTACCTTTGTTACTTACGGGCAGCTAATCGACTTCTTAAATCTCTAGACGAAGTTACACGATCTTGAACAACATCATTTTTTGCAAAGCTAACCAGTTTCATTAGCGCAATGGCATCTTGACGTTTTTTATGGTCTTCATACGACTCAACTACATACGTAGGTTTTCCATTTTGCGTGATCGTTAGTGGTTCACTTAAAGGCAAGTTAGCCGCATTTTTTTTTAAGAAACTGACGGTTTCTACATTTGCTGTGTCCATAATCACTCACCCTGTTTGTATTTGTTGCTTTAGTTAGTTGAATGTCATCACTCATTCAATAGCTATATTGTACTACCAGATCACTGCAAGTTCAAATTTAGACTTTATTTAAACCACCTTGCACAACCAAAACAGGACGCTTACCAAAAGGAGTTTCGTATTTCATGTAATGCTTAATCAAAATTGGCTTTTTGTAAGATCTCAATGAACGTCTTGATCTTGAGGTCTTCCGCTCCCTGTTTCGCGTAGAGGCCAACGTTTCCTAACTTAGAGTCATCAATCAGTAAGGTTTCGAAGCCTTTGTCTTTCATCCAGTCACACATTTTATGACTGTATGGCATGACAGCATTAGACATTCTCAACATATCTAAACTCGCAAAAAGAGAGTCAACGTCATAGACATCTCGCCCAACCATCTCAGTATCACGCCCGCCAGGCTGTGAATTTACGTGGTCAGACAGTACAGAGTTATGTCGAGAGTGATCGGGGGTCACTTGGAGTATTGGAAACGCCAACACCTCACGCCTTAACAAGATCGGGTCTAAGTGCTTCTTCGTTAGCAATGGATGGTTAGCTCGAACAAACACCGCTTCTTTGTCTTGAAAGAGTGGGTAAAACGTTACTTTGCATCGCTCATGCAGCCCATAGATTTCATGGCCAACAAACAAGTCGATATCGCCTTGAACCAAATGGTGCATCAAAGACAAGTTGTTACCGAACTCCAAATGTAGCGAGCCCATTCGTTCTTGTTGCTTGTATTCCTCAACCGCCTTGCAAACAAATTGTTCCCACCAAGCTTCCCCAGTGCCGAGCTTCAATTTACCGGATTGGCGCTGCTGCATGTCGGTAAAGCGGTGCATTAACGACAGATGCTTTTCTTGCTGTTCTTGTGCAAACTCCCGAAACAACAACCCGCACTCGGTAAGCTCAACGCCTTTTGACTTACGAGTAAAAATAGCCACACCAACATCACTCTCTAATTTCTTGATCGCAGCGGTCAAGGAGGGCTGGCTAATATTCAGCTTTTCCGCGGCACCTTTAATACTGCCAGTATGCGCAACCATCAGAAAGTATCGGTATAGCTTGTTCATAGGATTCTCTTAGTTTGCATTCGATCACAAAATGCGAGGTTAGAAATTCAACAAATTAAACCACTGAACACAGTGCGCAGCGGATAGAGCTCATGATATAGGATTTTTCTATAGAGAGCATTAGTAATGCTATTTCCCAGTGTAAGATGAAATCACTATAGTAAGGTCAATTAACTTATTAAGTGGACATTGAGATGGAACAGAAATGGTGGCATGACGCAGTGGTCTACCAAATTTACCCGCGTAGCTTTTTAGACTCGAATAATGACGGTATCGGTGACCTAAATGGAATCATCAGCAAACTCGATTACCTTAAAGAACTGGGCATTAATGTCATTTGGCTCTCTCCTGTTTATCAATCTCCAATGGACGATAACGGCTACGACATCTCCGACTACCAAGCGATTGCTGAAGAGTTTGGCACGATGGAAGAGATGAAACGACTGATGGGTGAAGCGAAAGAGCGTGACATTAAGATTGTTATGGATTTGGTGGTAAACCATACGTCAGATGAGCACCGTTGGTTCGAGCAAGCACGCTCTTCAAAAGACAATCCGTATAGAGACTATTACATTTGGCGCGATGCAAAACCGGATGGCAGCGCACCGGATGACCAAGGTTCTATCTTTGGCGGAAGTGCTTGGCAGTGGGATGAACTCACACAACAATATTACTTCCATCTATTCTCGAAACGTCAGCCAGATTTGAACTGGGAAAACCCGAAGGTTCAAGAAGAAGTTCATACTATGATGAACTGGTGGATTGACCTTGGCATCGGCGGCTTCCGCTTAGATGTGATTGATCTTATTGGTAAGGAGATCGATAAAGGAATCACTGGTAACGGACCAAGGCTGCACAAGCTATTACAACAAATGAATCAGGCGACCTTTGGTAACAAGGATTTGTTAACCGTAGGAGAAACTTGGGGCGCAACACCAGAAATAGCCAAGCTATACAGCGGACAAGGTAAAAATGAACTTTCTATGGTATTCCAATTTGAGCACATTACCCTGACATGGGAAAACGGTGACAAATGGAACCCTATTTCGCTTGATCTTCGAGAGTTCAAAAATGTGCTGACCAAGTGGCAGCTAGAGCTGGCCGATGGTGGTTGGAATTCCCTTTTTTGGAACAACCACGATTTACCACGTTTGGTTTCAAAATACGGTGATGACAAACACTTCCGAGTTGAGTCAGCAAAAATGCTGGCGACGTGTTTGCACTTCTTAAAAGGCACACCTTACATTTATCAAGGTGAAGAGATTGGCATGACCAATGTCGCTTTTGACAATCTGGACCAATATAAAGATATTGAAACGCACAATTTCTATAAAGTAAAAACGGAATCAGGTGTTACTCATGAACACATGATGGACGCCATTCACGAGAACAGCCGTGACAACGCTAGAACACCCATGCATTGGAACAACCAACCAAATGCAGGCTTCTCTGACGGAACACCTTGGATTGAGCTGAATCCAAACTACCCAGAGATCAACGTCGAAAGTGCGTTGGCTGATCCAAGTTCCATATTTTATCACTACAAGACATTGATAGAGTTACGAAAAGCTCACCCAGCGATTGTCTACGGTTCATTCATTCCTGTTTTTGAAGAACACGACAAGGTTTTCGCCTACGTACGTGAGTTGGATGGTGAAAAACTGTTTGTAGTTTGTAACTTCTCAAACGACAACCTGACACTGGATATGCCTGAACAATACCAAACTCAGACGCTTGATTGTCTGATCAATAACTATCAAACGGTCACTGAGTTGTCAGCCAAGCTTGAACTGGCACCGTATGAATCATTTGCTGTAAAACTGTAATCATACGTTAAACTCAACACACCAAAGGCAAGGTTCTCCTTGCCTTTTTTATGGTTCATCGCGGATTAGCGGGAACTTAAAACAAAAACGGTAGTA
>NZ_JBFSTC010000178.1:0-3724 GCF_041466605.1 Vibrio sp. 10N.247.310.17
TATCGCCCAAACTGGTTAAATTTTAACAGTGACAACTACCCTGCCAGATAGGGGAACCTAGTAATATTATATATGGCTTAAGTTTTAGAAACTTTAATACAGCGAAAGAAATACTCAAAACAGCTGCGATAATCTTTAGGAAAATGACCACATAATTTAATGCGCCTTCTCCAATGGCCGATTCCAGTTCTTTTAAGACAGAAGCAATGGCACCGAATATAACAGCTACAATAAACATCCAATCAATTTCATCTAAATTCATTTATTCTCCTTTACACCACCAAATCCAAGGTTCCATTATGCACATAGCCCCGCCTTAAACATTAAGGCTAATTCGAGCCAAAATTTCCATAGTCGAATCGTTTGTTATATTTATTCTCTTTTGATACGAACTATAAATTACCAATTATTTTTTGAATTTCATCTGGATTTAAGTAGCTATTATTAACTTTACCTTCAATCAAAAAACCGTCTGCTAATATTTGGGATAATTTTTGAACAGACTTTTCATTAAAGAGCTTCGGATAGATCCGCGTATACGCATTGAACGTTGCCTTTAAGTTACGGTGGCAATCTTCAGCTGAACTGAGTGTTGTGACCTCTCCCGAATTAAATATAGGTATGAAAATTTCAAGTAGGTTGTTTTTTAACTCTTGCTTTAGCTTTCTGCGACTTGTGATTTTCTCGAGCCCAAGACCTAAAAAGAATGCCAGAATACCAGGGAGCCATCCATTCATGAAACTATTAAGTGAAATTTTCCACCACTCAATATCATTAATTATAAAATACACTAACTCTTCCTATTGCCCGTGACGTACTTGAAAAATATAACGCCTTAAACATCGAAACTAAAGACAAACCTACAATGCCGAATGTAATAAATTGTGTTGATTAATTTGTTAGACGAATGTTGCCTTCAGCAACGCGACTTGTTGCTCAAACAACCCACTATCAAATTTGGAGTAAGATTTAGCTATATTTACCCATTGAACTCCGGTTTCATCAATATGACGAAATTCAATTTGTAACGCATATTTTGAACAACGAAGAAAACCAAATATAAAACCTACAATCGTTAAAGTAACAACTAAAGCTTTCAACCAAAAAGGTGTACTCTCAAGAGTTGGGATTGCTAACCAAACTGCTCCGGAGAAAACAAATAACCAAAATATTATTTGACCTAGATTGTCGAGTAAGCCAAGTTTCTTAACTCTCACATTATTAATTTTTGATAAAGGATACGAATCTTTTTTAAAGCTAAACTCTTCTTGGCTCAGTTGAAAATCTGTTTCCTTGTACATTATTGCCTCCATTTTTATCAACACTCTTAAATGCTTTATTAGCTTTTTTGGGTTACATACTTTGCGTGAATATCGAGAACAAATGGCTCCACTAAAGCTATACATCGGTCTAGATCGTCATCCGTTATATCTACTTTCTCACCATCTAAGGTATGACCATTTCGATGCACAAGGTCATAGCGTAACTCAAGTTGTTTTAATAGCTCTCTGCTGATATTAAAACGAATGCCAAGAACTTTTTTATAATACATTTCAACATCATTAAGCCGATGCCATACCAATGCTTTCATTGAATGTATCAAATACTCATCAATAGGGTTGTTTAAAGCAAAAGGAACCGTCACGGTAGCAGAACGAAACTTGTCATGGCTTGCTAGTTTTCGGAGTGATTCTGGAGAATTAGTAAGTTCAAAAATGAACAAGTTTGAAAGATACTGTTCCATTAAGCTTATCACGTTCGAAAAATACAATTGGTTGTGAAAACTATCTCTACTTTGGGCTCTTATTTGCGTAAGTCCTTCAGTGAAAGTATTGAGATATACATCAAATTCCGTATCAGAACTCATTAGCATGGTACTCCACTCTAATTTGCTCTTTTAACGCTCCATCCTTTGTCTCAACGTCTAGCGTCCAATCAACACCAACATTGGAAGACCAAACATTAATGTTAAACTCATTACCTTCCTCGTCTTCAAACGAATCATAGTTTTCGCTAACACTATCCCTATAACGCTCTGCCACAAAGTTAGGAGACGGTACGCTAACAACCGTAACCTCTTCAGTACCGCGATAAATAAGTAGATAGCCACCGGAAATGGGTGGCATACAGTCATTACCTTCTAACGTAAACTTCATCATCTCATTTCTCAAAATACAAATACGTTTCGATTATAACAGCATAGTTTTAGGCTTACACCTTCAGAAAGCTAACGCCCGCTTAAGTGGTGAGTAGCGTAAGACCGATGTTTCTGCAAACCACCTTAAACACAGAACGCAACGTATAGTAAAAATGTCACGTGTTACGAATTAATCCTAAACAGTTCGATATACGGTTGTGCCAGGCTCAGAGTTTGGCCCCAACTTACTGCTAAAAACGAACAGACAACTAACTAAAATACCTATCTCGAAAAGCTGACATAGAAAAGATGCTGTCTTAAACACCAGACCTGAATCCATCCAAGGCATCGCTATTTCAATTAGCACAGCGGCTAAAACCAAAGTATACCCAACTCGTTGATGCCATTTACCTAACACTCGCGAAAAGTGATGGAAAGCTAACAGATAAAACACCGAAAAAAAAGGCATTATAAACCAGATGAGATACTCAAAAATTTCAATCAACGAGCTACTACCTTCGCCCAAAGTTGCCATTAGAATAGAGATAATAAAGTTGAGTAGCATGTAAAGAAACGGATATATAAGAATACCCAAGGCAAGATACCGAACTGATTTTTTAACTCCACTTTCCACTTGTGTTACCTTCTCTAGTTGGAGTGACGCATAACACCCAATTAAGTAGCTGACAACGCTACTAATACGTTCAAAATTACCACCAAAATCACTTAAACTGAACTGAGTTGAAAATCCCAAGCGTTGACAGTCTGCTTTAATTGCTTGTTGTTAGCTCTACGACTTAGACTGGACAAGACACAATTTATTGAAATTCATCGCCATGATTTTCTAATGTTTTAATACCACACTCTAAACAAACTACATAGCGATCGATTAAATCTAGTGACGCTCCTGCTGGACTAGCCATCCCACCCAAAAAACCCGCAAGAAATTCCTTAAACTTTTCTTTCTTACTATTGCCATATTTGGACGGTTTTTGCTTAATCAATTCTTTATGTTCTGTTTTTTGACCACATTTGTCGCAATACCTAGCACTCATTTTAACCTCAATTGTTGTTTTATAAATCCTGAGAATGATATCGGAGTAGCTGCGCATATGAATGAGAAGTGAATCACACATATGAACCAGTACGCACATTTAATAAGTAGAACTAACGCTTATTAGATAGAAAATTCTGCATTTAAATACAGAGTTTTTCTGTCTAGTCTGATTTATGGGAAAGGATTATACTCATTAACCCTATTTATAACAGTGATTTAAATCATTAGCTGTAAAACTGGATGCTTAAAGTGTGGATTCTCGTCGTAGAAATGCAGAAAGGGCTACTTTCCTAAAAAAATAGCCCTTTCGATTGCTGTGAATCATCGGCGTTTCTTGTAGCGTTTTCGTGTGGTGTTCGCCCTTACCACACGCCCGTTCTTGAGCGTGTAACCTTTCTTAAGTTGGCCGTTTGGTCGACGACCTTTGCACTTGTGTCCTTTCATTGGGGTTCTCCAGTTTTCGTATCCGTTGCTCTCCCTATCTGGCAGGGTAGTTGTCACTGTTAAAATTTAACCAGTTTGGGCGATAA
>NZ_JBFSTC010000179.1:0-3685 GCF_041466605.1 Vibrio sp. 10N.247.310.17
AACGGTATGCTAAGAACAAAAATGCCGTTCACTCTTAAGTGAACGGCATTAATGCCAATTGGCATCCTTTTTTGTTGGTTCACGTTCTCTTACTTAGGCCTGAATAACAAAGAAGCCATAGTTTAAGCTGTCATTAAATGCGGCTGAGCATCGTCATTGTATTGCTCCCGAATGGCCATAAAGCCGTCTAGGTTTTGTTTAAGAGCCACAACACACTCAGGGTCGAACATCGAACCCGAGTGAGCCTCAATGTAATCCATGACTTCATCGAGTGTCCACGCGTGCTTATAGGCTCTTTTGCTCATCAGCGCATCGAATACATCGGCTAAGGTTACGATGCGTGCCTCTAGCGGTATCGCTGTGTTACTCAAAGCATCGGGCAACCCTGTGCCATCAAACCTTTCATGATGATGACGTACGATGTTTTTAATGAATTGGATTTCCTCAGAACACATAGCGATATGGCATGATAGGGCAACCACATTGTTAATCATTTCTTCACCGTACAAGGTGTGATTGTCCATGACGGCTCTTTCTTCTTCATTAAAGCGTGCGCTACTGAATAGCACTCTATCTGGAATTCGATATTTACCTATGTCGTGAAAAGGTGCATACAGCCGAATTCGATGAATGAATTGGTGTGTAATTTCTTCCTTGCTGTGCGACAGAGTACGAGCAATGTGTTCACTGTATTTACCCATGCGAATGAGGTGCTCTTTGGTTTCTGGATCTCGAGCATGACCCATGTTTAAAGCAATCGCTAAAGAGGATTGAAAGTGACGTTGGCGCTCAAACCATTGAACGAAAAGGCTAGAGATCACTTGAGTGAGATAAGCGATATCACACTGGATGGTTTGGTTAGCAAAGAACCCCGCTGATGAAGCATTGATAAACACAAACCCAAGATTACTTTCTTGGTGATGAATAGGTGTTGTGTAACTGCTTTGATGACCGATATCGAGCAAGTGAGATATTTGTTTGGTTGGGCTAATGGTGGTGAGGTCGTGGATGATTCGAGTATCTAAAGACTCAGCCATTCTAGATAAAGCTGATTCTGGCTTTAGTTCTTGCTCGATGTAGCGATGCTCGGCTTCTTGGCACAGAGTATCCGAAACAAAATAGTTCGATGCTCTATTTTCGTTGCATAGCACGACCGAAAGCCTAGACAGAATGGGGTAATGTTCGCGAGCTAGCCGAAAGAGATCATCAACGATGGCGATAATGTCTTTATCTTGGGCGGCTACTCTGCTGATTTGGGAGTAGTCAAACATGGTCAAAGCCAACCTTTATTTATAGTTATATCATTGTTTAATATCATTATTAGTAGGTTTCTATACCACTTCTAACATAGCACCTCGCTGTTAATTAGCAACACTGCGTTCTAATAAGTTTAAATTCCATTGGTAAAGTAGGGATATTTCATTCTTCTATCATGGTTTTTGTTAACTTGAGCTAGTTTGGTGGATCTTTAAGACAGACCCTTTTTAGTAGGGGCGGCTGTATTACACGCAACATCAGGGTGGTAAGTGACCATATTAAAATTAAATTGAAAGATAAATAGGATAACGAGCATGCTTTATGCCATCATAAAGGCATAGATAAGGGCAATGGATGATATGCCCAAATGATTGAGCTAGAAGCGGTCAGTGATGACGGTGTTCTAGAGTAAATTCAAGGCCTTTAGTTGCCTTGGAAAAGGTAATGTTATGACTGAAGAAGAAAGAATCGAACTGCAACAAAACAACCCACTGCATGGCTTAAAGCTTGAAACTATGATCAACGAATTAGTGGGTCATTACGGTTGGGAAATTTTGGATGCAGCAATGCGCATGAACTGCTTTAACACTAAGCCGACAGTAGCAAGTGCCGTTAAATACTTGAAGAAAACAGAGTGGGCTCGTGAGAAGGTTGAGAACTTCTACCTTTACCGTTTCAAGCGCATGCCTAAAGCTTCAGATATCGAATACCAGATGCCTCCGCGTTCACGTACATTCCGTCACGGGTTAGAGCCTCGTGAGCCAATGGAATTAACGGTTGAATCGATTCTAGCATCACAAGCTAAAGCGGCGTCTGCATTTAAAGAGCGTCGTGGCGGCAACGGTCGTAACTTTCGCCGTTAATAGAAATGCGTCGCTAGTTTTAACGTCTTTATGTAAAGGCGTAAGTTGAGCATCGTTAGATAGACAAAGCCTTGACTGAAAAATACAAAAGGAGCTTAAGTGCTCCTTTTTTAATGCGTGTTGCTTTAGTCGTTCGTCTTAAGCTTCGCGGTTCTTTCTTTGATTCTTCCAAAGATCAACGACATAGACAATAGCGCTGATCAGTAAGAATAGCGCTGACACAGAAAAAAGAGCGGGCATTTTTAGAATCCACGCGAATGTGGCAGCGAGAAAAGCGACAAAGCAAATGAGTCGACTTGATGACATGACATGACCGAGTTTAATGTTCATAACGCCTCCTAATGAAGTCTCACTTTCGACAGGAGAATTATCCCACCTTTGGCAAAATAAAGGCTAAAAAATAGTCTAAATTGTTATCAAATTTGCTAATTGAAGGACTCGCCTCACATATTTTAGCTTGGCTATTTTATAGTTCATAAAATAACCAGCCGAGGGGCTTTGTCAATTCTTTATACTTAACGATTTGCGTTGTGTTTTGCTAACGAAAACCGTGATTGCTGCACGAAGTAGTTCGAATAAAAGCTAGTTGGTATAGAACCTAGTTAGCATAGAAGAAGTAAGCGGTAATCAAAAAGCTCGCGATGATCACTGTGGTGCGAACATATTGTTGTGGGATACGACGAGAAACTTTTGCTGAATAGTAACCACCGACCAATGTCCCAAACAAAACGGCCATGCCTGACGGCCAATCAATCGAACCATTCACAACAAAGAACACGATTGCCGCGAGTGATGCGCATGCCGATACCAACAATTTGATGCCATTCATCACGTTGATATTGGTATACCCTGCCAGTGCCAAGTAGCTCAATGTCACAATGCCTAAGCCTGCATTAAAATAACCACCATAAACACACACGATCAAAAGTAATAAGGCTGAAAAGAACGTGCCTGCGCTGGTGGCGTGCTTATGTTTAGCGGTTACTTTCTTTAGCCATTTATTGAGTGTGCCACCAAAGGTAAAAAGTAGAGCGGCGAACAGTAATAACCAAGGGACGGATTGGGTAAATAGCGCTTCTGGCGTGTGTAGTAGTAAAAATGCACCAATGCCGCCGCCAATTATACATAGCCCGACAACGAGTTTGAGTTGTTTGGTGCCAGATTGGATTTCATGGCGCAGTGCGTAAGCACCACTGATGTAACCAGCGCATGAAGCAAAGGTATTGGTCGCGTTGGCCGCAATCGGAGGGACGCCTGCGAATAACAAAGCGGGGAAGGTGATGAAGCTGCCTCCTCCTGCGATGGAATTCAACACGCCACCAATCACACCTGACAAGTATAGAATCAACCAATCCATAGTTTTAGAATCCAATGCGTTAAATGATGAATCACCTTACTTGATTTTGTTATTAATATCAGGGATATGTGTTTTTCAGGAGTCGGATTGTGAGTTTGCTACCATCTTAGAGCTGTGGTTTTTTGAAATGACTGATACGAAAAAAGGAGCCTGAGGCTCTAATGCCGTTCACTTAAGAGTGAACGGCATTTTTGTTCTTAGCATACCG
>NZ_JBFSTC010000180.1:0-3503 GCF_041466605.1 Vibrio sp. 10N.247.310.17
ATCGCCCAAACTGGTTAAATTTTAACAGTGACAACTATCCTGCCAGAGGGGGGAAACGAGAGTATGATGTTGGATTAATGATAAGGAAATTCTACTCATGAGTGAACCTGTTACGAATTGGAAAACGCCGCAAAACTTCTTATTACTGATTTCGATTGTTGTCCCTATCGCGTTTTCGAGCTGGATGGCTTTGCTGAATAACTTCGTGATTGAGAAAGCGAACTTTGATGGTGCCGATATTGGCTTGTTGCAAAGTGTTCGTGAGATCCCTGGCTTCTTAGCGTTTACTGTGGTGTTTGTGTTGGCATTCATTCGTGAGCAACGCTTTATGTTGATATCGCTGGCGATGTTAACTGTAGGCACGGCGATTACCGGTTTATTCCCTTCACTTACAGGTTTGTTGCTGACGACGATTTTGATGTCGACGGGTTTTCACTATTTTGAAACGCTGAAGCAGTCTTTGTCACTGCAATGGTTGAGTAAAGAAGAAGCGCCAGAGATGCTGGGTAAAATGATCTCTGTTGGCGCGTTAGCCTCGTTAATCACCTATGGCTCGATTTGGATGATGCTAGAGCAATATAAACTCGACTTTGCTTGGGTGTATGGCATCACTGGCGGTATTGGCTTTATTTTGGTTTTGGTGATGACCTTTGGTTTCCCGGAGTTTCAGACCAAGACCCAACAGAATAAGAAATTGGTGCTGAGAAAGCGTTACTGGCTCTACTACGCTCTTACCTTTATGAGCGGAGCAAGAAGGCAGATATTTACCGTGTTCGCGGGCTTCTTGATGGTAGAGAAGTTCGGTTACTCGGCTGCTGACATAACGCTACTGTTCTTAATCAACTATCTGTTTAACTTCTTGTTCGCAAAACGCATTGGTAAATTTATTGGTGTCGTGGGTGAGCGTAAGGCGCTTATCTTCGAGTATGTGGGTTTGATTGGTGTGTTTGTTGGTTATGGCTTGGTGCAAAGCGCTGAGTGGGCGGCAGCACTTTACGTGGTCGATCATCTGTTCTTTGCGTTGGCATTGGCGATCAAAACCTACTTCCAGAAAATTGCAGATCCTGCTGACATGGCCTCAACCGCTGGTGTCTCTTTCACCATTAACCATATTGCCGCGGTTGTTATTCCAGTCGCATTTGGTGTGATTTGGTTATCGTCTCCTGCAACGGTTTTCTACATTGGTGCAGTGATGGCTGCGGTTTCTTTGGCACTGTCTTTAAACATTCCTAAGAAGCCTGAAGAGGGTAACGAAGTCCGGATGTTCAGCTGGCGCTAAGTTGGTTTCAATCTGATGAGATAGACAAAAAGCTCCAATAGCGATATTGGAGCTTTTTTGTATGTGCTATTTGGAATACCTAATTAACTTTCAGTCGGATTAGCTTCTTACGGTTTTTAATCCACCACGTAGCTTGAAGATTCCCTTAGGTGCCTTGGTCAGCAAGATGCCACAAAGTAGAGGGAGCATCATAAGCAGAGACTGTTCAGATAGAACCTCACCATTGATGTAGCAAGAGATCAGCAGCGCAACCACTGGGAAGATTAGGAAGCAGATAGACGCTTGGAACGGCGTCGAAACTTGTCCGAGTTTAAAGTAGGCAACAATGCCGCCAACACTCGCCACAAAGCCGAGGTAAACTACCGCTGAGATTGAATCCCAAGTGAAGGATTCAACATTCACGTTTTCACCCATCGCCGAAACGGCGAATAAGAATAGAGAAGCGATCAGACTTGGGACTGCGTTGTACGTCAGTACTTCGATGCCTTTACAGTGCTTTTGAACTAACACATACATAACAGCGTGTATTGCCACAGCAAGACCTAAGCAAACTGTACCAACTAGGTAGTCATCGCCACCCATCTGCATTTCATTACCGAGGATCAAACATAGGCTTACAACAGCGGTAGCCAAACCAAATATTTGGTGCTTAGCCAATCGTAGGCCTAGGAATAGGCCTGACATCAACATCACAGCGACCGGCATGTTAGCGAAGATGATAGACGCTAGACCAGAAGAGATGTATTGCTCGCCATAGATCATCAAAGTAAATGGAATCGCAAAGTACATCAGCGCAACAATCAGCAACCATTGACGCTTGCCTTTAGGAAACAGCAGTGGCTGGTTGAAGACTTTCGCTAATACCGCAAGCAGAGGTGCAGCGAGTAAAAAGCGCAATGCAGTAGCAAAAATTGGTGGGATAGAATGCAATGCCACTTCCATTGCGAACCAAGTGGTTCCCCAAATTAGGCAAACAGAGACAAAAAGCAAGATAGTTAGCGACTTCGAATTCATGGTGACTACTCATTAATAATTATTTTAAATCATCGGCTTGTGGCGCCTTAATGATGTGGCATAGTATAAGGAGGTCGTCGGAGAAAAATTTTGTCTTTTTATCTCTAATTGCAATATCTCATGGAAAGATAATCTCTAATATGTCTATTTTTTAGAAAATAAATTCAAATTAGGTAGCATGAAGAAAGGCATTATTCTTTGTAAGGTTTAATGTTGTTTAAGAAACGATCAACTTGGCGAGTATGGCTATTTGGTTTATTGCTGTCAGCGTAGCAACAAAAGGCGCCTTTTAAATCACTGTATAAGATGTAAGGCGCGTTATTATTCTCAGTACAGTCGGTAGATTCAACTATGTAACAGGCTTAACTTGTTTTGACTGTCTTACCGAAAGGATAAGTTGCGGTAGCAGTGACATCACTATCATGCCTGTCATTAGCGAGTACTGAACTGCTGTAAATGATTCACTCATCAACACCATACCCGTCACGATCCCAGCTACTGGGTTAGCGATACCACCGAAGGTGAAATCCACCACTGACATACGCTGTAGTAGCCACACATACATGCCGTAACCCAAGGCTGTGTTCAGGACAATCACCCAAACAAGTCCTATTGCGTTACGAGTATCGAAATGAGTCACAGCGTTAACATAAGGCTGTGGGTCGATGAGCGCATGAACGCCAGACGCGACAGATAAAATCGTACCGCCTAGAATCAGTTGCCACGTTAATACCTTCCACCAATGCATGCGACTACCCAGTGACTTGGTAATGCTGCTGCCGATAACGATACACATGATTGCAGCGAACATGGCGCCTAAACCTATTGGGTTTAATGCGATTTGACTTGGATTAAACAATATCCACGCCAATGTGATTAATCCAACACCAGACAAGGCTTGAATCAATTGCGGACGCTGTTTCTTTACTACCCAATGGAAGATCATCGCAAACACTGGCACAGAGATCATACCTACACCGGAGATTGCCGAAGGCAACGTCAACGCCATCACGAAGATTAAGCTAAAGAAGGTCGCAATATTGATAAGACCCAATGTGAAAATGATCTGCCATTCGCCTTTTTGAGGCAGTGTCGGTTTTACTACTAGCAATAACAAACCAGCAGGCAACGCACGCAAAGCACCCAATAATAAAGGGTAATGCCGTTCGGATAAGCATTATTGCTTGAACCTGAACGGATATTTGGCTGG
>NZ_JBFSTC010000181.1:0-3479 GCF_041466605.1 Vibrio sp. 10N.247.310.17
CACAACGGTATGCTAAGAACAAAAATGCCGTTCACTCTTAAGTGAACGGCATTAGTCATAGGCTGGCTTTACTGCATCAAAAATAGGTTCGGATACTACTAGGCAACGTGTGCCATATTGAGCGATAAGTTGACCTATTTTCTGAATCTCACCCGCACCAAAGGTTAGCTTGGTCGGTTGATAGTGTTGAAACTGTGTCATGGTTTAATCCTTGGTAGTGGTGCCAAACCCGAGCATAGAGGGGGGTAGGTTTAGCACCGTTATTTCTAGATTGCTGTGGCGCATCGATTCGATAGAAACTGCGCTAGGCAATTACTTAAACGGTTTCGACTTCTTTTGTGTCTGCCGCTGCTTTATCTTCCAGTTGGTCGATTGCTGCGCGGAAGTCACGAACGCCTGCTGTGATGCCGTCTTTGTGGCCAAAGATATTTGTCGATGCAACCATCACATCAATATCTTCATTAAGCAGTTCTTCGATGTTGTGGTTACGGATACCGCCATCTACACATAGCTCACAGTTAGGGTTGCGTTCGTTGATGAGTTCACGTGCTTCGCGGATCATTGCAATCGCAGATTTGCGCCATAACCATTCATCATCGCCATCAGTAATGCCGTGAATAACAATGTGTAAACGGTCTAGGTAGTAGATAGATTCTTTAACAAATGACACTGGCGTTAATGCACCAACGGTTAAACCAAATTTCATACCGTGGTTTTGACAGTACTTAATGATGTAACACAGAGGAGCACCGATAAAATGCTCAGCTGGTAGAATCAGCATGTCTGCACCAGCAGCTGCGATTTTATCGATAAATAATTTGTCGCAATCTTTGAAGTAAGCGTGAACTTCAATTGGCTTTTCAGTGTAAGGACGAATGCCTTCAACAATTTGATGCCCCCCCATCAATTGCAGGTTTTTCAGGTCATGCATATCTGCTGCATCACAGTGGATGTAATCGGCACCAGCATCAGATACTTCTTTCACTACGTCTGCAATGTGGCCGTAATCTACGTGTGCTAATCCTGCGGCAATTTTTACTTTTTTCATGATTTATCCTTAGTAACTAAAAGTGTTTTGGCATGTGTGTTGGCCTTCTTGCACTATCAAGCGAAGGTACTGGCCAATTCCACAGCCGTTGTTATTGGTAACAATTAGATTAGCCATGCCTTTTAAAGCAGGGCTGGCATTAGCCATTGCGACAGGTTCTCCGACAAGTCGGAACATAGAGGCATCGTTGTCCCCATCCCCAAAAGCAATGGTGTTATGAGATGAAATTCTTTGGTCATTTAGCCACTGCTGAAGAGCGTGGCCTTTGGTGGCTGCTTTAGACGTAATGTCCAATTTATTCGGTGTTGATAAGTCAGCTTGGAAGTGCATTCTTAAGGAATCTCGTAACTGGTTTAGAGATTCTTTGTCTTGGCTAGACACTAATACTTTGTAGACATCGCCACTGCGAGCGATGAGTTCGGTCAGCGTTGGGATAATCTGCAGCTCCATTGCGGCATTAATAACCTCAGCCTTTTTTTCTAAACCCTTTGTATGAGTTGATTCTTTTTGAGCAAAGATGCCCTTACTTGAATAGATGGTGAAGGCGAAATGTCCATCATTCAGTAAGCTCAACAGACCCGTTAGTGATTCATGACTAATTGTGTGCTGATGTTGAACACGTTGTGTTTTAGGGTCATAAATATAGGCACCATTGCAGCAGATGATTGGTAGCGATAATTGAAGCTGGTCAACATATGGCATCATCAGCTGGTGCGGTCTACCACTCGCCAAGCTCACCTGATATCCATTATTAACGGCAAGACAAATCGCTTGTTTGTTAGTCACGCAGATCTGCTCAGCATCACTTAACAGTGTTCCATCTAAATCAATCATTACTGCTTGGTATTTCATTTTACTCTCCAGTGACTTCTCATGACGCAAATTGACTATAAGTGGTCAAATGCGGTCACGTAAGGTCATTTTTGATTTATTATGAACAAAGTAATGGTTTTGATCACATATTTTGAGTCGGGTTAATTCAAAAGAGTTCATTTTGAGAATCTAATTGCTCAAAAGTTCATAATGCGTCAAAATAATTCAAAAGAACTTAATGGTATGAACAATGAATGAAGCTCAGCGTCATAGAAGCTTGTTAGATCATCTAACGAGTCATACGTTTATAACGACAAATGACTATGTGAAGATGTTAGATATCTCTTTATCTACAGCTCGTCGGGACATTACAAAGTTGGCGGAAGAAGGGAGGCTGAAAAAAATCCGTAATGGGGCAGAGGTAATCAATTTTGACTCGTCCCTAGCCGCAACTCATGCACCAAGCAGCTTTATCCCCTGCGAAACAGATATAGAAAGCTATGTAGCGAAAAAGCGAATTGCTAAAGCTGCGGCAGATATGTGTGAAGAACACGACAGTATTATTGTGAGTGGTAGCAATACGACTTTTTTGATGGGAGAGCATTTAGCGCATCGTGATGTGCAAGTTGTGACGAATTTTATGCCATTGGCTTATCAGCTGATTAGTCAAGATCATCAAAGTATCATCATACTTGGTGGCCAATATCTACCCGAACGTCAGATCACTATTTCTCCAGATGAAGAAGCAGCAGATGACCATAAAAGTCGTTTTGTCTTCTTTACGGGTACGGGTGTTACGACAGCTGGTGTGCATACCTCTGATCTATTGGTCTATATGGCAGAGAAAAAGCTGCTGGAGTATGGTGATCGTATTGTGGCTCTGATAGATAGCAGCAAAGTAGGTAAGCATGGTGGGAAGTTACTCGCTACCGCTTCTCAGATTGACACATTGATTACAGATGACGGCGCTGACCCTAAGGTGCTTGATGCTTTACGAGAACTTGGTGTGAAGATACTGGTAGTTTAGTTACGTGGAGAGTGCTGTTGCGGCGTTTGTTTTTGCTTTTGTCGTACTCTTGATTCTAGTAGAACATTATTACTGGCCGTGTGTGTTGTCCGAACCAAACCGCGGAAGAGTAAATTTCTTCAGATCATAGCTTTGTAAATGAAGTTCAGTGATGTTGTGGGGCTGAATAGAAGTTAATTGAACAAAAAATAGTCATTTTATTCAAATAACGCTTTACAACCTGGTCAGGATCACCAAGAATGTGCTTGCTCTGTTTTCAGGGTTATTAAATGAAACATCCAGTTGTAAAGTAAAACCCTTAGTATTGCTTCATTGTTATTCTCAGTGTTTCCCTTGGCTTCATAGATACATTAAATAATTCAAGCTTTCAGCGCATCGCACTTTTGGCGATTAATTTTTTATTTTTATATAAGGGACACATCATGTCTAACAAAACAAACGGCGTAGTAAAATGGTTTAACGAAGAGAAAGGCTTCGGTTTCCTAACTCAAGACAACGGCGGCGCTGACGTATTCGTACACTTCCGTGCAATCGCTTCTGAAGGTTTCAAGACTCTTAAAGAAGGCCAACAAGTGTCTTTCGAAGTAGAGC
>NZ_JBFSTC010000182.1:0-3116 GCF_041466605.1 Vibrio sp. 10N.247.310.17
TTTGTCTGGCGTTCCCGTGTTGCGAGGATCAATTCGCTGATGTTGGTGTAACGCACGACTTTTAAGTCATTAAAGAAGCGAGGTGTAAACTGTTTGTACGCGGGTGCACTGCGTATCGTCCCTTCGTCTTGGTCGACACACACATTGATCCGCTCACTGTGAAAATAGCTGGCACGCTTTAGATACTTCACCGCTTTAGCAAAGGACTTCGGCGAAATAAACTCTCCAAAGCGCAACGCATAATCTTCTTGAAGCTGGTCGTAGCTGATGGTTTTCAATCCCGCTTCGGTGGGCAAACCGATGCGCCCGCCAAGGAGGTCTGTGTTCGGCAGAGTGCACGCTAATACTTTCGCAATTAAGGTGCGACATTGGACATTATTCACCGCTTCACCGCCCCATGCATTGAGTGACGGGAAACGATTGGGGTTGGTAATAAATTCTTCACACCCTTTTAAGATCCGCGCGTATTCTGGCGGCAGGGTTTCTACCTTACCGCTTCGGAGCAACCGGCGAGACTTAAATCCGATCTCAAAAGGCGTCTTAGGGTTCCGCGCGTTCTCTTCTTCAATGACGCGTTGATACAATTCAATCAAATCCAGTTTGCGAGCCTTACGCTTACAGCGATACTGCGCATCGTAACTCGATTTATCGAACGGGGGAGGGGAGGAGCTAAACGTTTTCATAAGACTCACCGTCCACGTTTAAAACACACCTCGCTTCATCCTGAGGGACAAAAAAGGCGGTGTTAGGCAGAAAGTGGATTCTCCTGAGCGTTAGCCCAAGCCAAGGCTGAGTCAAATGCGTCATATTTTGAAGTCCAAGAGGTTTTTGGGGTGTTTGGATTGGCCGTCCAAACGGTGAAATTTCAACCTATCTCAACCGGGAAAAGAAATCAAATGCCGGTTTTTTAGACACAAAAAAGCCGACTACTCTTGGAAAGTCGGCTTTTTTGCGAGTGCTATATAGTCAGAGTACCACCTCTAACACACTCTAAATCCTAGAAAAAACACACGACATTGGACACTACAGGAGTAAGCAATGTCGTGTGTTTTAACCTTATAGACCTCAGGTAAGTATAGCGTGTCGTCGCCTGATATTTCAAACGCTAAGTGTGCCTTGGGATTTTTCCCTTAACATAACAAATATAATGCGTAACCAAAAATAGCAGATAAATAACAATGAGATAACAAATAACCTTGAAAAATTTATAGCACATCAAAGAATCCCAATAAAAATAATTAATGGATTAATTATTTAAAATTAAAAACAAAGGCAACGTTAAATTTAATAAAATAACCATTAAAATCAAAAGTTTAATTTGGTGCGTATTATATTTGTTATGTTAAATTGCAAGATTGAGAGGCCCATCACAAAAGCAAATAAGTTTAATAATTCTGGGTCACTTTTGAACGATTAGAGGGTTCAGCGATATTTCAGTTTGAACTCGGTCGTTTCGGTTTTTCTTAATTGAAAAGGATTTTGTATGAATTTGAAATCAGAATGTAGGGTTGATAACAAGGAAGTCGGTATCGCTTTTAGTCTTTCAGCAAACGCGAATAAAACGTTAACGCTATCGGCGAAAAGAGCAGAACGGGCCAAAAAGCGCGAAGGGAAACTTCGATTAGAAGATCATCTCAAACGTTTTCCCAATTGGTCGCTGTAACGAATGATATTGCCGTCTGAGATCTTATTTCAGATGGCCTCGAAGGTGGGCTGCCTTCACGATTGCAAAAAGCGCCGCAGAGGGGCGCAGGCCTGCGTAATATGCCTAACAAATTCAGGAGCCCTCTCTGGGGCGACGTCCAAGGCTGTTTTTCTACTCAATTAAGCACGCTGGTTGAGTGGTGAAATAGAGTTACTTGGGAATACCAGACACCACATCCTTTGGATGTGCGCATTCTACTACAAGAATGCTCAAGCCAGTTTGTAGCACGGCTCTTGAAAGAGAGCCCATTGTTTTGCTTTTTTAAAAGAACAAAACAATGTCCTAAAAAGGAGTGTGAACGATGCAGATTATCTACGGACATTGTCGTACAGATGAGGCGGCGAATGTATTAGGCCACTTTGTTGAACAAGGGGATTTTGTCAGCGTCAAAGAACTGGGAACGGTCGGGCGTGAACACATGGCGTTTGCCGCCTTACTGTCTTTTACTGGACACCTTTCATTCCCTTTCTATTGGAAGGGTGTTCATTTTGTTGCGGTTCAAAAACAAGTTCAATCAGTTAACCGTCTCACTCTCCCAGCTTCAAAGAATGCTTGTAAAAAACGTTATCGGAAGCTTAAGAACACCATCATTAGCGCTCAAAATTGGAAGCAACATGTGAGTCGTAATCGCGGTTTGAAGTACGCGAAATCTTCTCTGTTTTCTTTATGATGCGTGCCTATACCTGTCGATTTTAACCTTTCTCCCCACGCGCCGTTTAATTTGCACGTTGCACGGTCTGCCTAGGACAACCTAACCCTTCTTCCCAGCTTCTCAGGCAAGGAGGTCTTTTACTCCATCATGACCAAACACTTGATAAATTTATCACTCAATAAGGATATTTATTATGAAAAAACGCACCCAGCGCACCCTCCTTGTCGGGCTTGGCGTTGCTGTCTCGACACTTCTTATCACTCAGCCCGCTCTGGCTGCCGATATCTTCGCGTCAGGTAAACAAGCCATGAAAGACTCGGCGGGCAAAGGCTCTGCGGTTGAAACCGCGATGCTGGGGACTGGGCTTGCGGGGGCGGTCGTCACTGGACTGATGAGCCGTAACTGGTTTGCGGCCGTTGGCGGGTTCATTGGCGGCTCAGTCTTGTGGAATGTTGGAGCACCACTCGTCGGCTTAGGCTAAGGAGTCACAATGGAAGACCCTCATCAGTTTTTTTCTATTCCAAAACACATGAACAAAGGTCGTCGCTGGCTCGGGTTCCCAGTTGATGAACTCGTGCCTGCCCTCTGCATTTTTGGCCTCTCATTCTGGCTTAAACACGAAATGATAGGGCTGACGTTATCGCTGGCTTGGTTTGGGGGATTACGTTACATCAAAGCGCAATACGGTGACAACATAGTTACCCTGTCACTTTATTGGTGGGGGGCTTCCTTTGTCCATCCCACCCTCTTTAAGCGTAC
>NZ_JBFSTC010000183.1:0-2621 GCF_041466605.1 Vibrio sp. 10N.247.310.17
AAACTCACTAAAAAAAATTATTGGTGTTCATTATTCCTATGTTCAATTGCGTGACCCCGTAACGCAGAACAGCTCCTAATAGGGAGCTGTTCTTGTGTCTAAATTTGGGTTCACACTAAGTACCATTACGTTAAATAAATCATCACATGGCTATTGATTTTTCAAACATAACCCGCACATAAGCATAGAGTCACATTCATAAATCACCTTCCATTTGATTTGATAGTAATCTCTTGTGACTCAACCAACCGATCTCGACCCCATGCCACCCGCGTAATTCATATCGTGGAATATTGCCCATCAGAGAGTAGAGAGACCGTCTAATTATGAACTATTTTTGTCTCGTCATTATAGATAGGATATAACAATTTCATATAAAAAAACTAATTCAATGAGAAATTGCTATATAAAAACTATTGAAATAATTGTTCGTAAACACTATAAAAAACCTTGAAAAGGTTGTCTTATCAAGAGGCCTTTTCATCACTCTTGTTTTTATTTTGTATTGCTTCTTATGGAGGATATATTATGAGCTCAATTGACCTATCTCCACTATACCGTAGTAGTGTTGGGTTTGACCGTCTAGCATCATTAATTGATCATGCCATGACCAGTGAAACTGCTATCAACGGTTACCCACCATATAACATTGAAGTTCTAAAAGAGAATCGCTATGCCATCACCCTGGCCGTAGCCGGATTTACTCAGGAAGAGCTTGATATTCAAGTAGAAAAGAGCGTGCTAAGTGTACGTGGGCAAAAATGTGCTGATAAAGAAAATAAATATCTGTATCAGGGTATCGCCAATCGTACATTCGAACGTAAGTTCAACTTAGCTGATTATGTTGAAGTTACGGATGCAGATCTTTCTAACGGATTGTTAACTATTACTCTGGTGAAAGAGATACCTGAAGCTATGAAGCCTAAGTCCATCACTATCAATAAAAACTGTGATGTATTAGAGCATAAGGCTGAAGAGACAAGCACCAAAGATAATAAAGCTGCTAAAGGAGAATGATAGTGTGAAAGCACATTATCATTTTTGAAAGGGGAACGGCTCCCAATCGGGAGCTGTTCTTGTGTCTAAATCTGGGTTCACAATATCCCTATCTGGCAGGGTAGTTGTCACTGTTAAAATTTAACCAGTTTGGGCGATAAAGAGTAATTGTGTCTCGTATCTCAGTAGAAAGAAAAGAAGCGATATTGAAGAAGCTGCTGCCTCCCTATTCGATGTCAGTTAAAGAAGTGTCCGAAGAGGAAGGAATTAGCACTGCGACCCTGTATTATTGGCGCCCGCAACTCAGAAGTTCAGGAGCCACCGTGCCAAAGAGCAACACTTCATCAGAGCAGTGGTCTGCTCAAACTAAACTCGCCATTGTCGCTGAAACCTATTCAATGACCGAAAATTAACTGCTCAAGTTGGTGGACTTAAAGAGGCTATTAGTTCTTATTTTGAGCCGGAAACACAGAAACAAAGCTCGAGCGAGTATCCTGTCAGGACGATTGCTGTTAGTTCTGAAATTGATAATGATCTAGGTATTAGAGGTAGTTCAGCTAAGGATAATAGTAAGAAAACAGCACTGGATTCGGTGAGTTACTTGTCTAAACGAGTAACAGCGAATTTAACACCATTATTATCTAGTGAAACAATAAATAAGCTACAAGATGCGCTAAGCGAAGGCAATATTTCATTTAAATTTATTCAGAATATCGCCTTGAATAAAGGGGGATCTGAGTCTAGTTCGTGAATTGGCGCTTTCTACTGTCCCTAAACAAGAGAAAAATTATTCAGGGCATCTAGGATTAATTGTGGACTCACTTTCACACAAACGTCCAAATGTAAGCGCCACTATGCAAGGTTTACAAGGTTTTATTGATACATCGGCCTTGCAATGGCATGAAAAAACGGCAAAAAAACTGAAGGCGCGCTTGATGCGAATGCTCATGCTCGTTTTGATGGGGATTTAATGAGTTCAGCTTTGGATCAAATGTCGAAAAGTGACCTGAAAGCGACATTAACGCAATTGGAAGGTGCTTTTGGTCAGCGTTTACGAGGCGTTTTTAGGTTGGTTGCTGAACAAGTTCCGTCGTCATATCTGGCGCAAGGTGACAATGTTTTAATCTCGACTGCCATGCGTTTCAGTGGCCTAGTAGAAGGCTTGATGACGGCATTGAGTGAAAAGTTGGGTGAAGCGACCGACGTTCGGTTCAAGGATTGTGATTTCGTTAGTGAGCTTTCAGAACTAACAGCGATTGAGAAGGCGGCATTAATCAAAGTAGGAATTAAAGAAGAAATGTTGCTCTAATTTTCCCTTCGAGCGGTAACGACTGTTTTTATAATTCACACATAATGGAGGTTTTCTGTGTCAAAATGGCCGATTAGTTTTTTATTTGAGAAGAATCAATCTCGCCTGGAAGTCGCTGTTATTGACTTGGATGTAAAGCAAAGGATAAGTGATTTTTATCAGCTTGCTCAAAAACGATACTTGTTAGAAGAATTTTTATTACTTCTAAATCGTAGTCAATACAATGTTTTTCAAAATGACGTACTCTCTTGCCTTTATCGCTTGGGTATAAAGAGAGTCGATTTAAAAGTGGGCAGTAAAACGTTGAATATTTTAT
>NZ_JBFSTC010000184.1:0-2597 GCF_041466605.1 Vibrio sp. 10N.247.310.17
TCGGAAGGATCCTTCAACCGATCACTTTGGCTTTAACTGATCGGCATTAACGCATGTGCATCGGTTTTTGTTTAACGAGACTCAAGTTATTGGATCAATCGAACCCATTAAGCGTTCGCTTGTTCCAAATCTTGCTGTTTGTCCTTTTTAGCCAATAGGCGGCTTGTGATTGTACCAGCTGTCATTGCACCAGATACGTTAAGCGCAGTACGTGCCATATCGATAAGTGGTTCGATAGAGATAAGCAGTGCTGCGATAGTCACAGGTAGACCCATCGCGGGTAGTACGATAAGTGCCGCGAAAGTTGCACCGCCACCCACACCCGCGATACCGAATGAGCTCACCGTAATAATAGCAATGAGAGACAGAATGAAGTTGATGTCCATTGGGTCGATACCAACCGTAGGCGCAACCATAACTGCAAGCATTGCAGGGTAAATACCCGCACAACCATTTTGACCTATTGTTGCACCGAAAGACGCAGACAGGTTAGCAATCGCTGGTGGCACGTTTAACTTAGTGATTTGAGCTTCAACGTTCAGGGGAATAGTTGCTGCAGAGCTACGAGACGTGAAAGCGAACGTCAGTACTGGCCAGATCTTTTGGAAGTACTCTTTCGGGTTGACACCAACAAAAGAAACCAACACACCGTGAACGACGAACATCAGGATAATAGCGACGTAAGAAGCAACGATGAAGCCCAATAGGCTTAGGATGTCAGAAGCACTTGACGTTGCGACTACCTTCGCCATTAATGCTGCGATGCCGTATGGCGTTAGTGCCATGATCATCTTAACTAAGCGCATAACGATAGATTGAGCCGCTTCAACGAACGTACGGATTGGAGATTCTAATTCTTCTTTCTCTGCCATCACCTTACGAGCAGCAATACCCGTTAGCACGCCAAAGATAACTACCGCGATGATAGAAGTAGAGCGAGCCCCTGTTAGGTCTGCAAATGGGTTAGTCGGAATAAAGCTAACCAGCATTTGTGGAATCGTTAGATCTGAAACGCTGCCGATGCGGCTTTCTAGTGTTGCGATACGTGCTGTTTCACGAGCGCCTTCAGTTAAACCTTCAGCCGACAAGCAGAATGCTTGTGTTACAACAATACCAACAATCGCAGAAATTGCCGTTGTTGCTAGCAACACAGAAATGGTGATGCCGGAAATCTTACCTAGTGAGCCGCCTTTCTCAAGCTTCACTACTGCCGCAATCATTGAAACTAACACTAATGGCATGATGACCATTTTTAGTAGGCCAACGTAACCACGACCCACAATGTTTACCCAGTCGAGCGTCTCTTTGATAATAGGATTGCCTTCACCAAATAGCAGTTGAAGACCAAGGCCAAAAGCACTACCGAAAACTAAACCGAGTAAAACGAGGCGAGAAAGTGTGTTTTCTTTTTTCTGCTGTCCGTAGAGAAAAAAGAGGATACCAGTGAATACCGCTAAGGCAGCGATAGCTGAAAATGACATTGTTTTTCCTTATGAATAACCATGAATCGATAGGGCGCTTAGATATATGGGCGCAAATACTGTTAGCTAAAATAGCGACCTGTAACAAAACGTAAAATAAGGAAAAGTAATTTATTAGAACGATTAGTAATATCCACCCAATGGGTTGGATGGATATTCAACATTGTGGTGAATAGATAGACGTTTTAATGATATTTCGCTAATAAATTAAGCATGTCAGTCGAGGTGTAGATTTCGATACTTTGGAAATTATTTTCGAACAATCGGAATAATATTGCTTTCGCTACATCTTCCGATTGGATAGGGCGTAGGTTTTTGAATTTTCCAAACATTAACGGAGATATTAAAGGGAAGACTCTTTGTAGGAGCTTTTCATCAGTTCTGGGTTCGGCACGTTCACCCACCAGCGGGCCTGGACGAGCGATGAAGAGCTGCTTGAAGCCAATACGTTTTAGGTTTTGCTCCATTTGTCCCTTACAGCGCAGATAGTGTGAATAGGAGTCTGGCGAAGCGCCATAGCTAGAAACGACTGCGACACGTTGAACTCCAAGGAATTTCATCGACTGTGCCACTTGGCTAATCAGTTCTACATCGATCTTTCGCAGCGCTTCTTTTGAACCTGCTTTTTTCTTGGTTGTGCCTAAGCAGATAATGCCTAAGTTGGGCGTCGCTTTGGTGTCGTCCCAACTCGTTACTTGTAGATCGTTGTGGATGAGTGTATCGAGTTTGTTGGAGTGAAATTCTTCACCTAATGCTCTTCGTGACAAAGCATAGATGTGTTCTACAGCGGGCTCGTTAATGAGCAGTCTTAGGACATGATGACCAATTAGCCCTGTCGCACCAGCTATAACAACCGATGTTTTATCTCCATTAATACTCATTCTATTCCTTACTCGCTCTACAAGTGCTTGTTTAATATAAACAGTGTTTGAATTTTAAGCGAACAAAAGTTTCATTAATGAGCGTTAGGAAGATGGGGTTTGATGATGGGCTTTTATACGGAAGGTATGTGCTTGGCTACGTAAACCTCTATTAAAGTGTTAAAGATAACAAAGCCCGCTGGTGAACTGACCCCCAATAGTTGGACACCAATTATTGGGGGTCTTTTTATGTCCA
>NZ_JBFSTC010000185.1:0-2582 GCF_041466605.1 Vibrio sp. 10N.247.310.17
TCAAGAGCAGTTAAATGATACGCGTAAAGAACTCGATCAGAAGATCGAAGCGGTTAGGAATGAGGTCCTGGGGGTTCGTAATGAAGTGAGTTCCCTTAAAAACCTCATTATTGCAACAGCCTTCGCGATGATTGCGACGGTAGCCGGTGCCGCGTTTTGGGTGGGTAGTCATATCAACGTTTAATGTTCAAATATGTTTTCTGAAATGCCTCTTATCCTAGAGGCATTTTTTTGTTCTCGTTATGTCCTCGATCGCTTCAACGCTCGCGCTAAAAGAATTTAAGCCAAAGGCTCGACCGCAAGCGGTCGTCAAACCGGCTCTCAGTACCACAGTGCGCCCATTTACTCGATGTTTGATTATATTGCTTTGTCATGGTGTCACTTTGTGGGTTTGTGGCTGATAGGCGCCTTTTTTATTATAACGGTTTAAGGCTGATTTGAAGCGTAGCGTCATGATAAAGGCTTGAGTTGTGCGTTACCCTTCGGGCAAGGCTCTCCGCTTGTATCTTTCATCTATGGCCTAAACGTGGCATCACCCGGGTGAGTCACTGCGTGCCGCCCCAGAATGTGCCTCTCTACAGCCCCTATCTAAACGGATATCGCTGCAATCCTGAACGCCTGCGCTACTGCGTAGCTGCGCCTCGTCGTGCCTCCTCGTTACCTTTCACTGATTTCAATTAAGTTCGAGTAAAGGCTTGCTGTCTTATGTGCCGATTTCCCTTTCGACTCGCATCATTTGATGGTGCTCGCAGGCTGTTAACCATCCTCAATCAGAACCTTCTCTGCAAGGGTAAATGAACGCTTCGCGCCCCTGCAGAGAAGAACCATGTTTGAGGTGTGGACAGCCAAGCGGCTCCATAAAAGTGATCCTCAAACAGAAAGGAAACTCCTCATGGCACAACAACATACAACCCCAACTCTCTCTAAATCGAATTTCAGCGACCAGCGTTTCGCCGCTGGGCACGAAAGCTCACCAAAAAATGATATCTCTTTACTGCGTATTCCTCAGCGTACAGAGGGAGAAGAGCACGGCTTTTCTCTTACGCCGTGTAGCGATATTACCTTAGCTGAACTCAAAATCGCGGGATTTACTCTGCGTGATTCTAAGTTCTACCCATCCACTCTGGCTGAGGTTGAGAAGAGTATCTTACATCACTTTAAAATAGGGGACTTAACTGACAATTTTATTGTGAAGGATGTATCAACCCCTTCGAGAGCCCTCTTTTCGTTTCACCGTTGCCCGTTTTAATTACTGGGATATTTTTGTATTAACGTCAGGAGTAAGTCATGAAATATCTCTCCCACTATGTTCAAGACAAACAAACGCTAGCATTTAATGAAGCAGGGGCATTTTTTGCCTTTTCCACTAAACAGTTCGATGAAGCAAAAAAAGAGGGCGTGAAATATGCGTCGTTAGGTATGGGTTTAATTTGCCCTGTTGATAATGCAAAGCAATTAATGACCCGTTTAGATTCTATTGCTCAAGAAGGGATCGCCGAAGACATCGAAGAGAATGGTAAAAAAGCGATCATTCGCCGTGAGCTATTCAATCACGAGTGTTTTTATACCAATGACATTTGTGATTGTGTCGAAAGTCTCGAAGGGTATGGTATTTCTTACGATGAAGTGTATAAGGTATTTAATCACATTCGTAAAACGGAAGACGTTTCTTAAACGCTAAAAGTAAAGCGCCTTGATATTTGCTGTATCAAATATCAAGGCAAATTCAATTTAAATACAGGGGTAAATAAAATGAACATTAAAAATCTTACATCAGGTAACGAAGAAATAAAAGAAAAAAATTATGTTTGTACGGTTGTGCCGTTTGATCTTGGCCAAGTCGTTTGTACACAAGGCATTGCTGAACTGCTAAATAACAATATTGGTGTGAATTTACCGATTTACTTACATCGTCACCAAAATGGTGATTGGGGAAATGTCTGTGTTGAAGATAAACTTACCAATGATGAAGCCACCAAGATAGGCGAGCGGGTTTTATCCAGTTACACCATTTGTAATGAACAAGTCTGGATAATTACCAAGCGTGATCGTAGTTGCACTACGATTTTGCTCCCGAATGAATATTGATGACGTCAATTCACGCGATATAATGGAGTTCCTTTGGACTCCATTTTTTAGTTTATGAAAAAATCAATCTTATTATTGTCGGTATTTCCAAGTGTTGGGTATTCGTTTTGTTTTGATGAAGCAGGACAACATTATAATGTTGCTCCAGCTTTGCTGCGAGCGATAGCACAAGTTGAAAGCAGTCTTGATCCTAATGCTTATAACGAAAACAAAAATAAAAAAGGTCAAGTAACCAGTCGTGACTTTGGACTCATGCAAATTAACTCTATTTGGTTTCCTCGATTGGCTGAATTTAATGTCAATAAAGCCAATATTTATGAACCTTGTTTTAATGTTTCATTAGGTGCGTGGGTATTAAGTTCTAACTTTGCGAGTCATGGTTATTATTGGAACAGTGTCGGCGCTTATAATGCGGGTTTTTCCAAACGCACCGAGAACACCAGAAAAATATACATCCAAAAAGTCCAATCGGTTTATTTTAAGATGAACGTTCA
>NZ_JBFSTC010000186.1:0-2549 GCF_041466605.1 Vibrio sp. 10N.247.310.17
CTGTAGGATCGTTCAACTGATCAGGAAAATGCTTAAATGATCAGTGTTACCTCTTGTGTGGTCTTTACACTTAAGCTACTGGGCAATTTCGTTAGGGTTGGTCTTGTATGGCGTTTCGATCATTTCGTCATTGGTCACACAATCACAAGCGATTCATGCCTTAACCGTGGGTGGAATGGGGGTGATGATCTTATCAATGATCTCACGCGTCTCTCTAGGACATACAGGTCGAGCTATTGCGATTGGTAAAATAATGACTGCGGCGTTAATTGCCATTGTTTTTGCCTTTATTGTTCGAGTATTTGGTGGATACTTTACCAATAATATTGTCTCTATCATCACCTTATCGAGTGCTCTGTGGGTTGTCGCGTACAGTTGTTTCGTTGTGTTGTACTTACCAATTTTAATAAAACCAAGGGCTTAAATACCTCAAGACACCAAGCAGCCAATTTGGCTAATATTAAAGCTGCATTTAAAATGCATCTTTAATATTATGACCTTAATGAGTTACTTAAATACAATCAAAGAGAGCATAATTATGAGCTGTTGTGGCGGATGTGGTGGTTCAAACCACGAAGAAAAAGCAAATGAAGCTGAACAAAAAAAACAAGCAGAGCAGCAAGATACTAAGCAAGAAAACGCTTAATTAGATCTGCACTCAAGCCAAATTTAAAAATCCAGAGACTTCGATGAAGCCTCTGGATTTTTTTATCGTTATGTATTCACAATGAGAACCTGAAGAAACCTAGGGCACTATTCCAATAAACATCCCCCAATTCTTCAAGTTACTTGGTCATGCATTGGTGGCGTAGGTCTACATGTTTATTGGCAGGGATGTTTTGTTGCAACAGTGACGTCGAATTTCGATAGGTTATAAAGGTAAAGAGTCAGTTACCTATGCTATATGTTTAAATACAACAGAGCGGTAATAGGCTTGAAGTTGCCGTGATAAACAGGTTTAAGTCTGATTCCGATAGTTAAGAATTTTGACTGGTTGACTAACTGACTTTTAGATTCGATTAACTTTACGCTAGATGCAAAAAAGCCGCTGATTTCTCAGCGGCTTTCTTAAATGTGGTGGAGGGATAGGGATTTGAATGCTACACCTATCAATCAAAAGTGCTGTAATTACAATGGGTTATCTGTTTTTATCAAAAATCAATTTAACCGTATGTCTGGTACATATTAATAGCGATAAAACCGTTAACCGTCAAGGAAATCCGATTATTTATCTGATGTTTGCGGTGTTATGGGTAAATTAGAGGAAATGCAGATTGTTTGCATTATATGTTTGGTAAACCATAGGTCAATGTTCAGTAAGTTTGTTTGTTAGTAATGTTTGTTCGGAACAAACATTACTACAAGTTACATTACAATGAGTATGACGTAGACAGAAGCAATCACTTTTGATGAGTAGCTATAAATAATTTATCGAGAATTTTAGTTCTTTCATTTTCCATAATATCAATCACTTAAGTATTGATAATTTTCCCGTTGGTACTTACTATCTTAATAAAGAAATTACTTTCGAATACAAAAAAGTAACTGATTTTGCAATAAAACCGATTGTTTAATTATTCGATACGTCAGCGTTACAATACGTCCGTATAAAGCACGACATTAGGAATGATTTTCTTAAGTTTACTAAAATAATCCTCTCTTAATATCAAATCACAACCTTCAAGCTTTGCAATATTTGAGTCCATCCCAACAAATGAAGCGCCATTACCAATTAATTGTTCTCTCCAACATCTAAATTGTAAAACGATTTCATCATTGCTATTTAATGCCCTTAGACCTTCATTGTAATTATCTAATTTTAGTCCAAGCATGTTTAATAATTCGCTATTCATCCATAAAACGTATTGAGATTCGATGCTATTAATACTTGCATTAAAGCCCTGTATAAAGGGCTCTCCAAGGTAGTAGCTATTTTCCCAAATATGGTTAGACGAATATCTCTCAACTAAAGGGTTCATTTCTATTTTATATGGAAGTAAACCTTCAAATATTACACCTCCTTTACTTTCCCCTATTTCTCCATAATTTTTTTCACTTAATTCTCTTTCAAATCTAGAGATCACTCTAAAGCCCTCTTCATAATCAGGCTCTTTAAAGCCCATCACTACATCAGAAGGTTTTCGTATTCTGGGTCTTTGGATTAAGGACTTAGAAGTAGCAATAATTGTTTTTATATCTAGTTTTATTTCACCTTCAAAAATCAGAGAGCTTTTATATTCGTCATGCAAATGCTTGCATACGTATTTAAATACTAAGCTATCTAGGTACACATTAGGAGACAATCGTTGATGAGAACGATTGACAAATAATTCCATTTCATCTTTATTAATATTTCTTATTATTACCTCTTTTATTACATTAATATCAATTCCAACATTGTCTAAATAAACAAGGTATTTGTTCCGACTTATGCTATCTAAAATTTGCTCATTCATTATCTAATCCGTCTAAAATATCTTGTAGAGTGTTGTGGATACGGTGTTTTTCAAGGTAGTTGTCATCATTTGCTTGCTTATTAAGCAGCTTCT
>NZ_JBFSTC010000187.1:0-2548 GCF_041466605.1 Vibrio sp. 10N.247.310.17
CTCAGGCCTTGAAAGCCGCTTAACAGAAATGTCCAACTTTACGGGGTCACTTCATTTGCGGGCTTTTTCTTTTCTGAAAGGCAGATGTGGGAAACAAAAAGAAGATTGGAGTAGCGAGTGACAAGTTGAAAGCAGATACAGGATGGATGCGAGTGAACGAGTAACGAAAAGCCCGTTTTACTCGCATCTATATATCCCCGTCATTCCCTACAGCGAGGAACGAGCGTGATAGGGAATGACGGGGGTTTTTGATCTTAGTATCCCGAATCTCTTCTACTTGTATCTAACTCCCCTTATCTCGCATCTAAAGAAACGCTTACTTACCTTGCTCATTACGCAGATACATAATGGCAACCATGCCAAAGCCGATAAGTTGCCATAGATACTGCCCATCGCTTGCGCCAGTGATGGTTTGAGTGAAAGCCATACAAGCAGTTACAAACAGAGAAGCGAATGCCGCATAGAGTAACCACGGGCGTTCTTTACCAGCCATGAATTCACCAGCGACCACCGAGCGAAGTACCAATAAAAATGGTACACATTGCAAAGCAATCAGAATAGGAAACATAAAATCGAACGTAGGGCTCAGTAAAACATGACCAACTTGGCTCTTATCCCAAGTGCCGACAATATAGCCTTTCCAGCCAGCCCAAGTGTCACCTGCATAAGCGGTATCGGGCGTAATGAAGCCAAGTAGCACGCCCATCACTTTATCGATAAAGCCATTTTTGAACCAAAAGACGAATAAGAAGATCTGAATTGGAATGATCTGAAAAGCAAACTTCTTCAACATGTGTATACCCCAAATAATAAATGATTTGGTGACCAGTATGTGGAAGTCGATGTTTTTATGCTTGATGCAAGGCAATCGAGCCTAACTCCAAACAATAATCAAACATGTTGAGAAGCCTGTTAGCACAAGGAAACCTTGCGGAAGAGCCGTTACTATTAGTGGTAACTCAACGTCTTCACTTCAAAGAGAATTATGTGGTTTAGGAAAGGTTTGTTTTTTATAAAGATTCAATAAGATCAAACAGTTGGCCATTATACTCTTTTTTCACTTCGGTATAGCGCTGATAGTTGTATTGCGAACCTTCTGGGTTATCCGACAACTTGTCAGCCACACTAAGTAGATAAAAACTGATAGGGCTCGGTGTACTTTCGGCCGCATAAAAAAGGTAAGGGAAAGCTTGATTGGCATGTTGGTTGATTAACAGTGCAAGACCCAAGGTAAGGTTGGCAATATCACAACGTGGGTTCATCTCAAAGGCTTGCTTTGCCAGTTGCAGTGCATGTTCGCGATCTTCTTGCTCATGACTTTGCAAATAAGCCAAAGATTCCGAATACGACAATAAGGCATTGACCAAATAATTGTCTCTTCCTTGCTGTTGAATCGTATCCAACTGAAGTGCGATCTCTGCAAATGGCTGTCCACCTTTGCCTTGGTAGAAAAGCGATATTCCCTCTGAAATAACCTTCCAATCGTCGTAGTTATCAATAGAAGTCACTCGATGACTGACGACACCGTATTCTGAACTCATTGGGGCAATAATGGCTTTAATCTCAAGAATCACATCCCCAATGGCATCAAAGAAGTTATCTTGGCTAAAGCTCTTTTCCACTTTCTGGCTTTGATTGGGCTGGCGGTTGTTTTGTATCAGCACGCTCAGTATATAATTACTGCCCTTTTGCTTGAGCCAACCTTTGAGTTCGACACCATTATTGGCAAGTGATTGCTTGCCCTGTTTTGAGAGCTGAGAGAAGTGGTAACCCGATAAATTTCTCGCTGAGTTCAGCCCGTAGAATAGGTAGTTGTACACGCTTTCCGACATCTCATAATCGTCCGCAGAATCGAGTGTTATGTCATGGATATAAACGGGAATTACATCACTTTGAGGCGCAGAAATAACAGCTGTGTCATTGGTTGAGACATCAATTTTCCACGCCCAAGTTGCTATTAAGCCAATAGAGAATACTGCGGCTGTAATCAGGGCAATGGTTTTATTTTTAGGCTTAGAAACAACTTTGATTTCAGGTGGGGGAATTTCTACTACGGGAGTAGTCTCAACGCTAGGCTGAATTATCTCAATATCGAACAGATAACCTTGCTTAGGAATGGTCTGAATGATGCGATACGGACGTACTTTATCCTGAAGCTGACTGCGCAGTAAACTGATGACCTGTCTGACCAAGTTGTCAGACACTTGAGTTCGCTGCCAGACATCAGCAGCTATCTGCTGCGTACTAACCACTTGCCCGCGCTTGTCGATGAAATAGCTGAGCAGCCTTGCTTGTAGTGGCTCTAAATGAATCTCTTCACTATCAATCACCAACTGGTTTTTATCAGGGTAGAAAGAAATAGGAAAGTCGTGTTGCAATACAAAGCAATGCGAGCGAGTCATAGTAGTTCTGTGGTTAGAAAAGACCACTCAAGATTATTGGTTTTACGAATAGTAAGCAAGCCAAGCATCAGAAATAAAAAAGGCTGCGCAGAGGCTAATGCCGATCAGTTAAAGCCAAAGTGATCGGTTGAAGGATCCTTCCGAGC
>NZ_JBFSTC010000188.1:0-2504 GCF_041466605.1 Vibrio sp. 10N.247.310.17
GTCTGCTCTAGTTTTTTAATGGAGATACTCAATGCAGGCTGTGCGATATGCAGCGCTTTGGCGGCCTGAGTGAAATTGCCAAACTGAGCAACAGCCAGAAAATGTCGAAGTGGTTTTGATTCAAGCATGTCGATATATTAATTATATAGAGGTGATATTTTTAATATATTTCTTTAATCACTATTGTACTGATAACTTGTTCACAAATAGCTTACTAACTCGCGCAGGCACAACGTAAATGTTTGATAAAGGCAGCCCTCAATACAAACGTATCACCCAATCATTGGCGATTGGATCGTTTATCATTTTCTGTAACCTTTATCTCTTTCAGCCAATCTTGCCGCACATGGCCGAGCACTTCCAAGTATCGGAAACTCAGATCAACTGGCTGTTTGCCGCGACAACACTTGGGCTTTCCATCAGTTTGGTGCCTTGGGCAATCGCATCTGAAACCTTTGGCCGAAAGCCCATCATTCTGTTCAGTCTGTTCGCTATTCCTTTGATTGGACTGAGCATGGTGTTCACGACTACTCTACTACAGCTTGTTATTGCTCGAGCATTCATGGGAATCGCAGTCGCTGCATTTGCAGGTGTGGCTGTTGCCTATATGGTTGAAGAGTTGTCACCTAAGGCATTCGCCATCGCGATTGGTGGGTATATTGCGGCTAACTCATTAGGTGGCATCTTCGGTCGTGTATTGGGTGGCTTGATTACGGACTATTTCGACTGGCATGCAACAGTTCTGTTTTTCGTTGTCGGCTCTTTGCTTGGCGCACTCTATATTGCGTATAGTCTGCCTGACCAACAAAACTTCAAACCTCAGAAAGGGTTGTTCTTTCATCATAACCGCTCGGTTGTGATGCACTTAAGAAACCGTACCTTGTGGCTCGCGATGTTGATTGGTGGCGCTAACTTTGCTCTGTTCGTTAACTTGTACTCAGTAATGGGCTTCAGGCTTGTATCTGCACCTCACTCGGTACCCGTTGGTTTAGCTTCGCTGATATTCCTATGTTACTTAGCCGGTACGATAACCTCTAAACTTTCCAATAAATGGACACTTCGTTTTGACACGTTAAACGGTATATTGATCGGCGTGTGTATCAGCTTAATTGGTATGTTGGTTTCTGCCGTCGACAAAGTCCCATTCATGTTAGCTGGGTTGTTATTGATCAGTGGCGGAGCTTTCTTCGCCCATACCCTAGCCTATTCTTGGGTAAGTCAAAAAGCACCGAGCGCGAAAGCGACAGCAACGGCACTTTACTTAGTTCACTATTACATAGGCGGGAGCTTAGGTGGTTTCTTACTCTTATATTGCTGGCAGTTGTTCGGTTGGAATGGTGTTATCGCCGGTGGGTCTATCTTTTATGTCGCGATATTTGCATGGGTCTACCAGTTAAAACAACTTCAAGTGTCAGCCTCTAAACTCGCACAAGCATAAGTACGACCGAGGTTGTAACTCAATTATTGCTTTTGATTAACGTCCGTTCTGATATCCTACGCAAAATTTCATTTCGGAACCTGTTATGTCGAACACTCAAAGCTCAGATCTTCAAACCATCCATGACCAAGTAAAACAGTGGTTAGACGATGTCGTTATTGGCCTAAACCTGTGTCCATTCGCAGCCAAGCCGCAACGCAATAAACAGATTAAGATCTTTGTGAGTGAAGCAAATACGGAAGAAGCGTTGTTGGGAGACATCATGACGCATTTCGTAGAGTTAGATAACACGCCAGTCCCAGAATTAGAGACGACGTTGGTGGTTGTGCCTAACATGCTGCAAGATTTCTTCGACTACAACATGTTCATTGATTGGATTGAGGCCTTGATCAAGCAAGAAGATTGGGAAGGCGTTTATCAAGTGGCAACCTTCCACCCAGACTATTGCTTTGGTGGTGCGGATCCAGAAGACGATGAAAATCTTACTAACCGCTCTCCGTATCCGGTTTACCATTTGATTCGTGAAGCGAGTATGGAAAAAGTGTTGAAGCACTACCCCAACCCTGAAGCGATTCCTGATACCAACATCGCGAGAGTTGAATCTTTAACACCCGAAGAGCGTCGTAAGTTGTTCCCTTATCTATTCAGTTAAGAACTAACCTTTGAGCTTTAAGAGCTGACAGCTTCAACTTACGAGTCTGAGTGTTCTTGATGATATGGGCGAGATATAAACTGATCTCGTCCATTTTGTTTAGCAATGTACAGGCATTCATCGGCAACTTTGATTAGCGAGTCTAATACCGACATTCTCTCCCCTTTGCTATCTCCAGTACTCAACTCAAAATGACACGCACCGATTGATATAGTGACTGGCTTTCTATCCAGTGTGATTTTCTTCATCTCTTGCAAAAGAGTCATGAACTTATCTTCAACACAACTTGGTGTACTATTTGGATACCAAAGAATGAACTCTTCACCACCAAAACGCGCCACAAACTCTCCATCTTGAATATTATTGCGCAGAACGTTTGCCACTTTCTTTAAAACAACGTCACCCATTTGGTGA
>NZ_JBFSTC010000189.1:0-2437 GCF_041466605.1 Vibrio sp. 10N.247.310.17
TTTGGGACGTTAAGCAGGAAGACCGCGACACGGTAATGAGAAATCAAAGGAAAAAGGACAGGCGAAAAACAAAATCCATCTTACAGATTCTTTCGTTCAGTCAGTGAAAGGAGTGAGGAGGCACGACGAGCGGCAACGAGGAAGAATGACGAGGCGCAGGCGTTCAGGATTGCAGCGATATCCTTTTAGATAGGGGCTGTAGAGAGGCACATCCTGGGGCGGCACGCAGTGACTCACCAAGGTGATGCCACTCTTAGGCCATAGATAAAAGATACAAGCGGAGAGCCTTTCCCGAAGGGTAACGCCCAACTCAAGCCCATATCACAACGCAACCTTAAATCTATTTCATCAAGAATGTTGAGGCTGAAAAATACGCACCTTACAAGGCAAAGTAAAAGCGCGGCCTTATGGTCTCGTTCTTACTTTGCTTGTACGGCTGGCGGTGCGACAATTGAAACGTTAAAGGCTTATGTAGAAAGTCCGGCGATATCAAGTTAAAGCTCTTCGAGCTTTACGCCTTATACCCCCGCCCGATCGGCAAGGGTTTACGGCAAAATGGCTAAATGCCATTAAGCTCTTTAGATTGAGAGGCTTCTGCAGCACTAGAATCCTCCCCCTTCTTTGCGTTGTTAAAGGATAAATTCAATCTTGGTCATTTTTTCGCTCTTACTTACTTCTAAGAGCGACGGATAGAGATTCACGCTCTCTTTCTGATAGAGACAAATCACTTTGTAATTGGGAGATCTGTCTTTGCAACTCAACCAACTGCCCTTGCGCGGAAGCTAATTGTTTACTGTCAGATTTAATCTCGTTCAACTCGCCAGTTAAGCGCTCTATTTCTGATTGACGGTTTTCTTCTTGAGTGCGTAACTGAACGACCGTTGTTCGCTCATTAGCCAGTTGGTTTAGCGTTTCAGTATGCTGCTCTTGTGTTTTTTCATGTTGAGCTTGCTCTATTTCTCTTTTCGCTTGATCGACAGTGAGTAGCTTAACCTGCTCTCGCAAACTTGCGCTTTCTTGCTCCGCTTTATCCGCTCGACGGTTAGCCGCGCCCACAAGACTCTCAGCTTCACTTTTTGCGTTAGTCACTAAAAGATCACATTTCTGCTCATTATCAGACATTGATTTGTCGGCTTCTTTCTTTACTTCTTCGCTCAATGCTATAGCTTCAGTTGCTTTTTGTTCGGCACTGTCCACACGCTCTAATGCTTTAGCCGCTTTATCATTGGCTTCATTAATGAGTTGAGCGGCTCTGGCCTCTGCCATTTCAATACGGTGCTGACTGTCTTTTTCTTTTTCTTCTAGTAGCTCTATAGCTTCATCTAACTGGGCTTTTTGGTCGGAAATCATTTGCTGAAGGCTCGCGGTTTTTCGCTCGACAACGCTTTGCATTTCATCCGCGAGCAATTCAGCGATCTTACTGCTGCCTAGCTCATCAGCCATTTTAATGACTTCTGCATTACGCTTGTCGTGAAAGTCACGTAGAAGCTTAGAGACGGTTTCTGTTTTACCACCGGTTACCTGCATAACATTACGAACTGAGGGTTTAGTACCTTGAGTTAGCATTGCTGTAGCAGCTTTTGATACTTGTTCAAAGGTCACGCCAGATTGTTCCGCCATTGTTCAACACTCCAAATAAACTTAACTGTACAAATTATAGCCCAACAGGAAACGGGTAACAACCGTTTCCATAAAATAACGTTTCCCATTTATACCTAAACAAATAACCAACTAGGCGTTTAATTCAGAATCACTTTTCCCTCTTACCTTAACGAGTTGATACTCTCTCACTAAAGCTATCATTCATTCCCATCGACTGAGTTTTTAAGATCAATGTGCCGGCATACTCCAACAACTTCGAGATTTGAGCCTTCGTTTTTTACGCAGTTGATAACCAGAGAAGCCTTTCAAATATTCATTTCGTTCAGTCAGTGAAAGGAGTGAGAAGGCACGACGAGCGGCAACGAGGAAGAATGACGAGGCGCAGGCGTTCAGGATTGCAGCGATATCCTTTTAGATAGGGGCTGTAGAGAGGCACATTTTGGGGCGGCACGCAGTGACTCACCAGGGTGATGCCACTCTTAGGCCATAGATGAAAGATACAAGCGGAGAGCCCAGCCCGAAAGGTAACGCCCAACTCAGGCCCCTATCACAACGCAGCACTTAAAATCAGCTTTAAACCGTCATAATAAAAAAACCGCCTATCAAACCCTATAAGGAAAAAATCCACAAAATGACACCATGACAAAGCATTAGAATCAAACACAGAGCAAATGGGCGTACTGTGGTACTAAGAGCCGGTTTGACGACCGCTTGCGGTCGAGCCTTTGGCTCAACCTCTTTTAGCGCAGAAACCCAAGCGCACACAGCAATCACGAGGTAAAAAAAATGCCTCTAGGATAAGAGGCATTTCAGAAAACATATTTGAACATTAAAC
>NZ_JBFSTC010000190.1:0-2334 GCF_041466605.1 Vibrio sp. 10N.247.310.17
GGTTAGGTTGATCAGCTCTTCAACGCTTAATGTGACTTTGCTTGATTCAGACATAGTAGAAACCTTATTTAATTGCTTACAGTTTATAGCATTATGATGAGGAAGTCATTCACGCCAGAATAGGCGTAAATGAGAGACATGTTTCACTAATGGCTATATCCAACCACGCTCCACAAACGACACCACATCTTCAAAAGACACCACGAAATGATCGAGAACTCGAATATCAACCAAGGCTAACGCGTCGGTCAGTCGTCGAGTAATACGTCGATCGGCTTGACTGGGTGTGGCATCACCGCTGGGATGGTTATGATAAAAAATGACCGCGCTTGCATTTGTGGCCAGTGACTCTTTGACCACTTCACGCGGGTAAACGGATGCGGTGTCAATGGTGCCGTTAAACATCTCTTTTGTGCGTAAAACTCGATGCTGACTATCAAGAAAGATCACCCCAAACACTTCGCTTTCATTGGAAGCAAGTGAAGCCTGACAAAATGACTTCACCAATTTAGGGGAATTGAGTGGCGTCTGCTCTGACACAAACAACTTAGATTTTAAAATGCTCGCGGCATGGTTCAAGATATTTTTTTCTTCGACAGAGAAAAGGCTGTGATTAGAGTAGTTAGCAAGTACAGACATAATAGATCCCTTTTAATATTTAAAGTCGTGATGGTCGGCGCTCAGTCCGTGTTATTGGCCATACAAGATAGTCAGAAGATCTTTCGCTCTCGCTTGATGCTTAGCGGTCGTTTCAACGTTTCTCTCTTCTTTTTTCGCATAGGCGTAATCTTCTCGCATCTGTTTCACAGTCGTAGCTCTATCACATACGCCAATACTCACCCCTTTTCCTTTATTTCCTTCCTCCAAGATCAAAGAGTCGGTATAACCAAACTCATTAAGTAAAATCTCATGCACTTTAACCGCTCGAACGCTCGAATTAAAGTCCGTTGAATTCACCCAAATAAGTCCCTTTGAAACAGTCGCGGAAACGGTCGAACGCACTGCACGTTCAACGACCTGGCAGGAGATATCATTTTTTGGTGAGCTTTCGTGCCCAGCGGCGAAACGCTGGTCGCTGAACATCGATTTAGAGAGAGTTGGGCTTGAGTTTCGTTGTGCCATGAGGAGTTTCCTTTTTGTTTGAGTATCACTTTTATGGAGCCGCTTGGCTGTCCGGCAAGCGCTCATGGTTATCAATAACAAGGGCGCGAAGCGTTCATATACCCTTGTTATTGGGGCTCTGAGCGAGCACGGTAAACAGCCTGCGAGCCCCATCAAATGATGCAAGTCGAAAGGGAAATCGGCACATAAGGCAACAAGCCCTTACTCGAACTTAATGGAGGTCAGTGAAATGAGTGAGGAGGTACGACGAACAGCAACGAGGAAGACTGACGAGGCGCAGGCGTTTAGGGTTGTATCGATAGGAGCTTGTAGAGAAGCACCTTCTGGTGCGGCACGCAGTGGCTCACTAGGGTGATGCCAATCTAGGCCATAGATGAAAGCTCCAAGAGAAAGCCTTGCCCGAAGGATCACGCCTAAGGAAAGAGCACCTCATTATTTCTCACCCCACGTAAAAAACTAAGAAGCAATAAGCTAAGAGATAAGAAGCCAAGAATGAGGATTCTTTAAATACATTTACCCGTATGGGTATATCGATACTGCCACCTTGCTCACTGTAACCTCCCTTTTGAGAGCCAAAGGTCAGCGTCCCTTTTTCAAAACGAGCATTAATGGTCTCAAGCGCTCGATTAAGCTCTAACTTGTTAGAGTTAGCCCCAAATCAGTCAAGCCAGTTTCTAAGTTAATGTATATACGTCTATAAGTAAGGCAAACACTTGTCGTATTTTTCAGTAGGAATAAAAACAGATATCGTCCTTACCTCACTTTTTTGAGACCTCACCTTAGTCATCACTTCAGCGCAGTGATGTACTATTTCTCCAAATAGCACATCCGTTTCTCTTAATCGGTTCCGATAACTTAGTTCAACTGAATTACGCAACAAAGAAATATCAAAATCCTTCATACGTGGTGCGAGCCATGTAAATCCAAATCAAACGGTGATGAAAACCGTGCGGTGCTTTATTAAATTATTCATATGTGTGCTCTACCCTTTGCCACTTAGAGTAGTTATATCAAGATATTTAGTTATAGTGCGTTAATGACACAATGCCTTTCTAGCGTAAATCAATTTTAATTAAGCCAAGAAATTATTTACACCTTCGCAATAATTATTGGCTTTGTTGCGTAATTCAGTTTAGAAACAGAGTCTCCCCGTTTCTCATGCTTTTTAGTCAATACGACAAGTTTCAGGCATACCTAACCCAGTAAGCTTGT
>NZ_JBFSTC010000191.1:0-2332 GCF_041466605.1 Vibrio sp. 10N.247.310.17
TTCATCGGCTTTCCCGTGAATATTTTGGGTGGGTCGCCGATGTCTTTCACGGCTTCGGCAAGCCCTGCCAGTGCCGCAACGGACTTATCAAAATTGTTATTCAATTTGGGCGCCTCCTCGTAACACTCCCCGTCAAGACAGAAGGAGTGCTCCCCACATTGCAGATCAGTGGCTCGGCATGTCTTCTCAGCACAACGCTTTGTGACCTCTTGCTCGATGCACACCCCATTTTGCTTAAGGCTGCAATGTTGAGTTTGAGTCGTACAGTCTTTCGGGAGGTTTGCGCAGGTATTAGGGCGGTCACAATGATGGTCTATCCGATATTTCCAACAATTGAGCGTGGTGGGAATGCCATTAATGGTGCGGGTGGCTCGACCTTCAATACATTGCTGGCGAGTGATCTTGCACGAGTTCATCAGGCGGCATTGTGTTCGCCAGGTCATGGTGTTTTTGATGCAGTTCCCTCCGGATAAGGAGAATCCGTTTGAACAGCTCAAGGTGGCTTTTTTCGTTTGTGTGGTGGGTCGACAAATCTCGTAGCGTTTATCCCAGTGTTCGCTCGCTTGCCAATTAACGTGATAGGTCTGTTTTAACTCGCCAAGCGTGTAGCCTTGGTTGGGATAGACACTCTTACCGCCCCATAAATACATGGTTCCTGACGATGAGAAAATGCCATCACCTCTCGTTTGCCTCACATAATGTTTATTATTGTATCGGCATTGTGGGAGGGGACGTTGGCAATTATCCCCTTGCTTTGTCCAACCGGATGGACAGTGGTAGATGACATTGCCAGTAACCACGGTGGCAACGGGGACTTTTGTACAAGGCACGTTGTTGTTCGTTGGACGATGACACTGTTTAGGAATGTGTTCGATAAGGCACTGGGAGCCGCTATCACAATCGACATAGGCATTTGAGAGGCCGTGAGTGATTTCATACGCATTCTCTTGGCCGAGTAAGGCAAAGCGCATCGCTGGGTCGCTTTTCACATCGGGGCGCCCTTTATTAAAGTGGGTGTTGATGTCTTGAGCCAATCCATTGGTCACAAACTCTGTCCCTTTTTGTGCATTGATATCACCGTCTGACAGTCTTGACTCTTTTGGACTGCGGATCTCTTGTCGACACGTGGCGTCTTTGCAATAGTCATCGACATTGAGTGGCAGGGCATGAGGTGCTAGAGCTTGGCTTGCCGTTTGCTTCGCCCAATTGGCGCTCTCGGTAAAGGTTTGTTGTTCGCTGGCAAGAGCGAGAGTAGATAAAAAACTGAGCGTGAGCGCAGCCCAGAGGTCAATGCGCATAAGGAGCACCTCATCAAAAGTTGGGGTGAGAGAGGGTTATTGGGCATAGAGCGTGCGCAACAGTGGGGTAATGTTTTGCTGCGCATCCCCGGCCGCGAGGTAATCCAGAGCTTGGTAAAGTGAAATGTTGCCGTAAAGGATGTCGTAGTCACTGGCTTTGCAAGGCTGCTTAGGTAAGCAGCGGTTTTGTTTGACCGAAACAAAGGCCGGTACGCGATGAATATCAAATTGCTTAAACCAATCAGGGCTGATGGAAAAGCCGCTTTGAATGGGCGCCTTATTGGGGGAGCGTATCAAGGCCTCGATTCGCTTGACCGTGGCCGGAAAACCTTCAGGTAAGACACCGCGTATCACCAGTGGCACGCCTAAGTGCTCACTTTGCATCAGAAGCTGTTTGAGCGCGGTCTTGGGCATGGTGAGTGAAACAAACACCATCACCCCTTTTGGGGCTTGGTCAGGGTGGCGCGTGGGCTTTTGTCGCCCCAATAAAGGGGAAAGACTCTCTTCTTGTATCAAATCTTGAACATTGCGGCTGAGAGTCAGCGCTTCTTCTCGATAAGCCTGGGCTTTATTTTGTATGTCGTCCGTAGGCCACGTCTTCGCCGCCTCCGGTTGTTGAGTCATTTTTTGCTCAAGCTTGGCAAAAGCTTTGAGCTCTTGCTCAGTGTAAGCCTGGGTGGGTAACGCAATAAAAAAACACAGAAAAACAAGAGAGCGTCCAAAGGCGCTCTCAAAAGATGGAATGGTCATAGTAACCTCTTCTTTATGGCCGCTGAAAGGGTGGGTAGAGGGTGTGAGCGTTTTGGAAGCTGATTGACAGCACCTTACGAGCATTGAGATCGCGACAAAACGAGAAGCAAAACTGCGAGAGCGGGAAACAGCAGTAAATGTGCTTGTTGTTGGCGAGCTCTGTTTTTAAAAAATCGGTAAGGGAGTCAGGGTGACTGGCAATAAATAGGTCCGTTTCATTTTTGTGGGTAAGAATGGGCATCATCGCGTCACCTTATAAAAAGACACAGTTGCGCTTTCGCCAT
>NZ_JBFSTC010000192.1:0-2288 GCF_041466605.1 Vibrio sp. 10N.247.310.17
AACCACCGACACGAGGATTTTCAATCCTCTGCTCTACCGACTGAGCTATCCGGGCGACGAGGTGTATTAAACGTGTTTTCGCGTTCTGGGTCAACATTAAATTGCAAAAAAAGTATTGTTTGATGTTTTTCTATACTTAGTGGGTTGTTTTTGTTCGTTTGGGTAGAAAAACCTAGGTCTAGCATGCCTTAAAAGATGGCAAAACTACGGTTAACTGCTTTGAATGAGCGCTGAAATAAAAAAAGCACGTATGAAAACGTGCTTTTATATTAAAGGTTTTTCTCGAGAGTTTAGTGTTTTACTTCAAACCTATTTACCCAAGTCTCTAATTCGTTAGAAAGAGAAGCTAAAGTTTGTGTACTGTTATGGCTTTCCGTTACGACATCGCTCAGTTGGTTGCCACTTTCTTCAATCATATTGATACGCTTCGATATATCATCGCTTACCTGGGTCTGTTCAGCGGCTGCTGTTGCGATTTGATGGCTCATTGATGATATAGACTCTAATGCAATCACAATCTGTTGTAGCGCTTCAGAGGCATTCTGAGACTCTGCTACAGTACTTTCACTCGTTGCCGCACACACATTCATTGTTTGAATGGCGTTACGGGAACCTTCTTGAAGATTATTGATCATTAACTGAATCTCTTTGGTGCTCGATTGCGTTCGACCAGCAAGATTACGTACCTCATCCGCCACTACTGCAAATCCACGACCTTGTTCACCCGCTCGCGCAGCCTCAATAGCAGCGTTAAGTGCTAACAGGTTAGTTTGCTCTGCAATATCGCCTATAACGTCCAATACCTTAACAATATTGTTTACGTCGTTGTCTAGGTTAGCAACAGCTTCACTGGCTGTACCTAATTGTCCTGCTAGGCCTTGAATATTATCTACTGTGTTGTGGATTAGGAGCTGAGTATGTTGGCTTTGTTTGTCTGCCTCGTCGGTGTTACGAGCTGTATCGCCAGCTGAATCGGCAACATTATTTGCTGAAGACGCCATCTCAGTCATTGCTGTTGCGATCATTTCAGTTGATTGTTGCTGAGTTTCAGTAAGTTGAGCGATAGAACCTGCACGATCTTCCACGCGCTGTAATTCGCCTCTTAACGCTAGCATTGAAGAGTTGAGGTTTGATACTAACTCTGCCAGTGATTGACTCATTTGTTGTACAGCGTGATAGATACTGCCTTGCTCAGCTTGAGTCTCAAACGATGTTTGGATTTTTCCTTCTGCGACAGCTTGTACTGCTTCTCTTACGTCTTTGGGTTCACCGCCAAGTAGCGATAGCATACGTTTAATTGAGATAATCAAGCTTGAAAGAATGACACCAGCAATAGCCAAACATAAAATCAGTTGCCATTGTGCTGTTGACCAAAACCTTGCGTTGACTTCATTGAAGCCGATACCTGTACCTACAACCCAACCCCAATGAGGTGTTTTTTCTGCGATGGACAGTTTTTCTTCAATGCTTCCGTCGGGGAGTTTTTGTGTCCAGGTGTATTCGACTATTTGTCCTGTTCTATTGCCAAGTGCTCGCTGAATAAGTTGGCCAACGCTATTTCCATCGCCATCTTTAAAATCATTAAAGCTGGTTCCGTGTAGTTGCGGATCTAAAGGTGTTGCGACAAAAGTCATATCTTCATCAGCAACATATACATATTCATTGTCTTTATAGATATTGTTGCGCAGTAGGCGAGTGGCCAGCTGTTTGGCTTGTTGTTCTTCTAGAGTGCCATCAATAGCCATTTTTTCGACTTCAGTAAGAATGCTGTATGCACTTTTAAATAGCTCTGTCACGCGAGCTTTGTTGTCTATGTTGCTAGCAACTCTTAAGGTCCATAAACCTGTAGCCGTAAGTGCGAGCAAGGCAATCAAAATGATGCCTGATAATAAATAAGCTTGCGTTTTTAATTTCATATTTCCCCGTGCAGCGATCTAATAATAAGTATGGTGTATCATTCACGAATCTTAAGCTAAGTCGTGCAGTGCAGGTATCAGAAAGGTATCAAAACATGATGAAGATTAAATTTACGAAGAAAAAAAAGTCCCCAGAAGAACATTTTTTGCTGTCAAATGAATAAACAGAGGCAAGAGTAATTACTCTATTGAGGGTGGCGGACGTAGTCCATTTACTAGAAGATCAAGATTTAATGTTGAACTGATGTGTTATTGAATTGCGTTACTTTTATTCAAACGAAAAAAAGCCAAGTCTCTCGACTTGGCTTTCTTGAATGTGGCTCCCCTTGCAAGACTTGAACTTGCGACATACGGATTAACAGTCCGCCGTTC
>NZ_JBFSTC010000193.1:0-2268 GCF_041466605.1 Vibrio sp. 10N.247.310.17
TTCTTCTAATGCTGTTCGTCGTGAATCCCCGTGTTGTATCACGGGGGTAAATTCGGCCTATCTATCAGTACTCATACTACCCTGATCTAGTTGCAAGCTTGCGCGCTAGAGTCTTACGTTGAGCTATACAGAATAACTCTATGTTTTGATCTAATCATCTGGATTATGGTGATAATCCACTATTTGTAATTCACAATTTCTAGTAAAATCATAGTACAAAGAACTAAGTAGAAAGATTCTGTATTTAAATATAGAAACTTTCTATCTGAGAGTTTTTATCGGCATGTTTAATTAGGAGCGATTTCATGGCTGGGTTAGTACTAGAGCTACAAAGAGATGCTCTAGATAAAAATATCAACGTCTCAGATCTACTGAGAAAAGCGCTAGTCGTCTCGAAAAAACTAGTTATTGTAGAAATTGAAACTTGGATTAGAAATGAGCTTTATGGTTATAGCTACGACCAAGAGGCTATACCTGCATATCGAGATATTAGAGGAGAGGTCAAAGTTTTTAATCCATACCATGGGTGGCAATCTTTAAACGTTGGAAGTTCCGAAATAGAAGATGTTCTTTCTACACGTAAAATTGCTCAACCGGTTGGTGAGTTAGACTCTTTAGCTAACGATCATAAAGGCGAGTTTCTTCAAATACCATTTGATCAGTCAACAAAAAATGAACTCATACGACTGATGCATGTAAAACTGGAGCCTACCTTAGTAGTACCGCAAACAGAGATCGTGGGAGTTCTTGAGGCAATAAGGACAGAGGTTTTAAACTGGGCGTTAGATCTAGAATCACGAGAAATATTGGGAGATGGTATGAGTTTTAGTAAAGAAGAAAAGCAAACTGCGTCGCAGATAACCTATCAAGTTACTAATAATATTGAAAATATGAATAACTCTCAGCTACAGCAAGATTCTGCGGGAGCTAGTCAGTCTTTAACTGTCCATGATAATTCAACGAAAATAAGAGAATTTGTCGAAAAATATAGGCAATTTAGTGATCAGTTGGAAATTGGTGACGCACAACGTAAAGAGTTGGAAACTGATGTATCAATGGTTGAATTGCAATTAGACTCTCCAAAACCTAAACCAACAATAATTAATGAGTCCGTTAAATCCATACGTAGCATACTTGAGGGGATTACAGGCAGTATCATTGCTACAGGATTGTTAGCATTGCTATAGGTTTTCTCATAATGTTCAACAAGGCGGTCAAAGCGAGCCGTTACACTCGGTATTTTTGGTATGAAGTTCGGTGCGCTATGGTGGTTTGCGTCAAGCCTCTTATTGCAAGCGTTATGGCTCCCGAATGATTTTTTTTAGCTTGTTTAGGAAAGTGTATGGGATTTAAATTTCGAAAACGTATAAAAATAGCTCCAGGTGTCCATCTTAACCTAAGCAAAAGTGGTGTAAGTACTTCAATCGGAAAACCTGGTGCGACGGTAAATATTGGAAATAAAGGGGTTAAAGCTACTTTGGGTGTTACGGGCTCGGGGCTTTCTTACAGCCAAACGTTAACTGATGGCAGTACATCAGGCCGGATGCAAAGACCTACAAAATCTAGCTCGTTGCTAACAAAATTGCTTGCTTTTGCTGTAGTTGCTTGTCTTGTCATTGCAGTCATGGACGATCCAAATACTGAGCCTACAAATTACAGTATCGTCGAAGCAAAAAGCTTACGAGTAAGATCTGAGCCCTCTTTAAATTCAAGTATCATTGACCAATTGGCTTTTGGTAACAAAGTTGAAGTTAAGCGCAACCAAGGTGGTTGGTCTTTTGTTGAAACTAAAGGCATTAGAGGTTGGGTTTCTTCTGAGTACCTGTCAGAGCCCAAGCCATAAACAACGTTTAAGACGAATCCCCAACGCTAGGTATTTTCACTCCACGTTGGGTTTCTTTGTTTATTACGTTAGGGTTTATACGATCACAATTTTTTTTCCTTAATTTTGGCTATTGCCCTAGCAAGTCCAAGTAAATGTGTAGATGTCTTAATCTCTAACTCTGATTGAATACCCAATAATGCAATCCCTGCCAATATTTGTTGTGGCCTCACCACTTGGCCAGTAGGTAGTTCCATACTGTCGTATAACATTTTGAACTGTACCCAATCTTCACTAATGCTAAGTTCTCTACCTTTGGCCATCCGCATAAGTCTTTTGCACTCGGGAGGTATTGGTTTCCCCTCATCCCAACCTGTGACTGTTCTCGAAGGTAAACGCGCCATAAACCCCGCATTCTAATCTTTCAGCGCGAAGAATAAGATCAA
>NZ_JBFSTC010000194.1:0-2266 GCF_041466605.1 Vibrio sp. 10N.247.310.17
TTGAAAGTTATTGGTTAATCAATTTAGTCAGCTTTGGCTCTCTTTGTTATCAGCTTTTGTCGACAAAGCTAACTACTTCCAGTTACAAAATACATCATTGGCACTCGCCATGAGTCGCGACGACATACTGACTCAGAGTTGGACATGAACAATTTAGACCTATAGCTCTAAATCGTTTATGCAAGATTAGAAAAAGTATCTTGAAACCTTAAATGCTGGTATGTGTTTTTCCCTCGTAGTCCTATTAAGTTTCCAAATGGGCTCTCAACTTAGCACATTGAAAGCCCACCTTCGATATCCATTAGCCCACGATAAAGACACGCACCTAGTTCTTCAAAGTCCAACTTTTAACTAACCTTTCTTATATAGGAAGTCATTTAACTCTCTTTGTTTCTTATCCCAAGAATCAAGTCTCATTCCAGCCTGATTGGACCTAATTGGTGAGCTTGATTTCGATTCGATTAATAGCGAACTAATTGTAGTTTCGATCAACACACCATACTCAAGTAGTTCTTCTTCAGTCATTTTTTGAAGTTCATGTACTTTATTCATTATTTACACACCTTTGGATATTAGATAAGAACACCTACATTCCCACACTGACACACTACGCCTAATACAAGGGGCGCCACGACCAACTTACAAAGCGCACTTAACTCCGAACCAAAACCGCCGAGTGTAGAGCGTCACCTTTATGTTTTTGTTAGGTTTATCTACGCGTGCGTTCCGTTCTTTTCGCTATCTCAGGAACACTTTCCGAAGGGCTGACTATAGATTTAATAGATACGTTTTCATCTGATTCAAGTACTTTAGAAAAACAGTATTGAAGAGTTTTACCTGTTTTTCTGTGCATTTCTAAAGCTTCATCTATTTTTTCACCAGAAATACCACCATCAGGAGCCATTACCATTGACTGAATATGAACACTGCCATCGTCAGGATTTGATGCGGACATTGCACTCTCCATGTGACCATCAAAGTCTTTAGCGATATCATCCATTACCTCTTGCATACCTTTCCCAGCATATCCAAAGTTATGCTCAAAACCTGAATCCTGATCATTCTCCAAAGACAATTTAAGTTGGTCGTTATTTGAGAATTGTATGTGATAATCATTAAAATTAATAAACTGCCTGCCATCAATACGCATTTGAAAATGCCAATGAGGGAAGTCTGTTTTACTACCTGCATGACCTGCGAAATCATTATGAGAACAATCTAAAGTCCACTCAATATTTTTCCACTTAATTGTTACTTCAAATTTTTTACGATCCGAGCTTTCTTCTTTTAGGTTATTAATATTTTTTGCGCCAGATTCAGCAAAAGCCACCCACCTTAGATAGGCTGAAATCTGATAAAAATCGAATGCTTCACTTATTTTCTTAAAGTCTTTTTTCTTGAATTTGCAACGCCTTAACAGCCAATGTAAGCATGGTTTTTCAGTGCTAATACTAGAAAATGGCTTACCACACATATAACACTTATCTTCATCATATGCGCTTTTGAAAGATTTATACTCAATATCATAAGCTTTCTGCTGCTCAGAAAAATGCTTCATGGACTCTTCTTCAGACATTGTTGATACATGCGTTTTAAATTTTTTTACTTCATTTTCAATATTCATAATTTCAACTTCATAAAGAACTAACCTGATAAACCTAACGCCCTTCTTGAACAGTTTGTTGAACGAAGCCGCTGCGCGGCAGAGTAAAACAAGTGCAAGCCATACTCTTGTCACACCATCACCCTGATGGTCGTTGACAGGAGTAACTTATGAATGCCACCGACTTAGAACGCTACAACGCCCTTTATGAACAACACCTTACCAATCTAAAACTGCAAGGTAAACGCCCTGCAACTATTGATGCCTATTCTCGTGCGGTTCGTCGGATCACCGCACATTTTGATCGAGTCCCTGATGCGTTAACCACCAATGACCTTAAACAGTTCTTCGCTTCTCTCATCCAAACCCACTCGTGGAGCACCATTAAACTCGATCGTAATGGCTTGCAGTTTTTCTATCGCTACACACAGGGTAAACAGTGGGAGTGGCTCAATATCGTGAAGCCGCCACAAGTGAAACGACTGCCCGACATACTCACACCGCAACAAGTCAGCTCACTGATTAACCACACGCGACAAGCCCGTTATCAAGTCTTCTTCTTAACTCTTTACAGCATGGGATTACGCCTTGGTGAAGGGCTCAATCTCACGGTTCACGATATCGACAGCCAAACGATGCGGGTTCACATACGCGAAGGAAAAG
>NZ_JBFSTC010000195.1:0-2230 GCF_041466605.1 Vibrio sp. 10N.247.310.17
GAAGCTGCTTAATAAGCAAGCAAATGATGACAACTACCTTGAAAAACACCGCTTTGGTAGGGATAACATTATGTTAGACGGAATTTTACAAGGACTCTCTACCGTATACCTGCTAACTTAAAACACTCTTTCAAAATCAATACCTTGCGCGCATGTGTCTAACTAATTTAAGCAAAAGTAACACACTGCGTAACACATAATTCTGAGTTGAAAAGATACACAACGAATCAGGCAGAAACAGGGGAACAAGCGATGTGGTATGAATGGACAATCTTAGGTTTACTTTATGTGATCGTCTTAGGGGTAAAAGCGTGGTGTCTGTGTGGTCTTGCACTGGCACAAAATGATACAATTCAAACCTTAGTTAAAAGCCGAGAGAAATAGCAAAGGAATGTACAACGATCATAAATTCATATTCTATGAAAAACAGTATTATCACGAACTAGAAACGAAAGAAAAAATCGACCTTAGATTACAGACTGTAATTGGTTTTACTTTTGCCTATGTAAGTATTGGTTCTTATATGGTAAGAATGCTAGATTTTGAAAGTAACATTATTTTTTCTTTCATATTTTGTAATTTAATGTCTATAGCCGCATTGTTTGTTGTAAAAAGTTTATCTTATTCCGTTCCAGAATCTTTTGGCGTCAACTATAAAAAATTAATTAATCCAATAAAAATTGAAAATTCTAGAATTAATTACAAAAAATGGTGTGAAGATTATGCCCCTGAAAAAACAGAAGAGGAAATTAAATGTGATTTAAATAAAGGGCTATTAGATGACTTGAATGAATGCACAAGTCAAAACTTCATAAAAAATAAGATAAGAGGTGAGAATTGTTATATGGCAATTAAATGGTTAACTTTATCAATTGCTCCCTTTGCATTAGCTGGAATTATTTTTATAGGATTTAAACTAGATTTAACACACCCATCAAAACCTATTTTAATCGAAGAGCAATCAATTAAAGGAGTGCTATATGGCACAGAAAAAATCTCCACCACCGCCACCGCCACCGACAAGACCGGGTACGGAATTCTTCAAAGATAAAGCTCCGTCTCCGCCAAAAGATTCAAACAATAAGAAGTAAAAAAAGGTGATCTAAAGCACTAAAACTTTTAGAAGTCCTGCCACTTGCGTAACACAATGGCAGGACCGTGCATAGTTAGTCATTGCATGTGTTACGCAAATCCCCCGCTACGCCCCGGCCTATCTAGCTTTGTGACCTACTCCGCAGTAATGTTATGTGTTACAAGTGACTAGTATATTAGACATTCACTTCTACCGTAAGCCTGCTTACTTTAAAAAACTTTTTAAAAACATAAACTTGCGTGAATGTGTCTAACTATTTTTCGCAAAAGTAACACACCGCGTAACACACAAATGTGGATTGAAACGATACACAACGAATCAGGTGGAAACAGGGGAACAAACAATGTGGTATGAATGGGCTATCTTAGGTTTACTTTATGTGGCCGCTGTAGGGGTAAAAGCGTGGGCGCTGTGTTGGATTCTTAGCACTAGAAACAGTCACTTTAAACACATTGTAGGGGATACAAAAAAGCGGCCTCTAGAAGACCGCAAACATACATAAAATGGCTTAAAGGCTTATGAATGAGATTCATAACGAACAGCATCGATCGAAGCCATGATGTCTTTAATATTTGTAGAATTGTCTTCAATTGCGTAGTGCCAGATGTTAAATAGAAACATAACTTTGTCAAAATACTCAACGCCGTTAATATCTTTATAATATATTTCTAAAAATAAATTTTTGCACGGTAAATTGACTTTTTCAACTTTATTCTTAGCTTGTAAAGCGCAATAAAGTGAAACCAATGTTAAATATGCATCCGGTATGGTTAGCTCAGTCTCAACACCATTTTGTGACAAAGGCAATATGGCTTGTTTTTTCGGTATTGAAAATCCCGCATCCAAAATTAATTCTTCATCTTTATAGCGAAATACTAGTTCTTCCTCTCCATTTATAACTATATCCCACGCAACCAAACTTTTTCTAGCAACCATCAATGTTTCTTTTATAAAATCATCATAATCAATATCCCATATAAACTTAACATCAATGGCTGAAGCGAGACCTATATTTGCTATTTCTAATGACGCGCAAAGACCAACTTCATCATTATCATGATCTTCTATATTGCACCAATCTAAAGGGCTTTGTTGCGTAATTCAATGGAACTAAATCAAGAACCTACGATCTGATCA
>NZ_JBFSTC010000196.1:0-2229 GCF_041466605.1 Vibrio sp. 10N.247.310.17
AGAAATACGCGAAACGGGGTTGTTCTATCTTTAAATTTAATTACGCAACAAAGCCAATCTAAAGGGGTGTCTTCAATTTCAGGGTTTATTCGTTTAGTTATTAAGGAATTGCTACTTGCAATTAACACTGGTTTACTCGACTCTTGTCGCTGCTTTTGCATTTCTTTTAGCACACGATAGGCCATCACTGCGCTGACGCAAGCAGCTATTGACGCTGCCAGTGTTGCAAAACTAGTTAAATCCATAGCACTTATCGCAGAGGTATTGCTAGACATAGCGGCTTGCACACTTTTCTCCAGCATATCTGCGAAAATTTCTTTCGTGATAAAAGTGCCATCAGTACTCATCGGTAATATTTCCTTAAAAAACAAAGCCAAAATGTCAATCTCTACCTTTTACCAAAAAGATCAACATGAAACAGCATAAACGTGATCAATAGCACTAAAGTTTTTGGAAGTCCTGCTACTTGCGTAACACGCTCAGTAACACATCTGAGTAACACAATGGCAGGACTGTGCATAAGCAGTCATTGCATGTGTTACGCGAATCCCCCGCTACGCCCCGGCCTGTATAGCTTTGTGACCTAACCCGCAGTAATGTTATGTGTTACAAGTGACTAAGATATTAGACATTTACTTCGACCGCCGTGATGCCAATGAACATCATGATGGTAATTGTTGGCTGTTTTGTTGGTACCTTTATTGGGATGCTACCGGGACTCGGTCCAATTTCAGCAATCGCGTTGATGATCCCGATTACATACGGCCTAGACCCTTCTTCTGGCTTAATCTTAATGGCAGGTGTGTACTACGGCGCTGTATTTGGTGGCTCAACGTCATCAATCTTAATCAATGCTCCAGGTTGTTCTTCAACGGTAGTAACCGCATTCGACGGCTACCCAATGGCACAAAAAGGCCAAGCAGGTAAAGCGTTGGCACTAGCAGCCTACTCTTCTTTCACTGGCGGTACTCTGTCAGCAATCATGCTTTTGATTGCAGCACCGGCTCTAGCAAGTGTCTCATTGAGCTTCCAGTCGTCAGACTACTTTGCATTGATGTTGTTAGGTCTATCGGCTGTAGCGGCTTTTGCAGGCCCGGGTCAGGTAATAAAGGCATGGATGATGACCATTCTTGGTTTGATGTTATCTACTGTTGGTATCGACAAAGGCGTTGGTGTTGAGCGTTTCACGTTTGGTCTAACAGACCTAATGGATGGCTTTAGTTTCCTACTTCTTGCTATGGCAACATTCGCTTTAGGTGAGACTTTAATGGGTATTTTGAAACCAGAGAAAGACACCAGCGGCGAAGAAAGCCAAAAGATGGCCGATATTGGCAGCATGAAAGTGACCAAAGAAGAGTTCAAAGAAGTCGCGCCCGTTTCGATTCGTTCTTCAATTCTTGGCTTCTTCACTGGCGTGCTTCCGGGTGCTGGCGCGACTATCGCAGCTTTCTTAAGCTACGGCATGGAACGCAGCCTAGCACCAAAAGACAAGCAGAAAGAGTTTGGTAAAGGCAGTATTCGTGGTCTTGTGGCTCCTGAATCAGCAAATAATGCAGCTTCGAGTGGTTCATTCGTTCCGCTACTGACACTCGGTATTCCGGGCTCTGGTACTACAGCAATTATGCTTGGTGCACTCATCGCTTATGGCATCCAACCCGGTCCTCGCTTGTTCGTTGAGCATCCAGATGTATTCTGGTCGGTAATTATCTCGATGTACTTTGGCAACATCGTGCTGGTTATCTTGAATCTGCCTTTAATCCCTTACATCTCTAAACTGCTAGCGGTACCAAGAACGGTACTACTGCCAATGATTATTTTCTTCTCAATCACAGGCGTGTACTTGGTGTCTTTCAACACGATGGATGTGTTTGTGATGCTAATTGTGGCAATGACGGCGATAGCGTTAAGGCTGGCCAACTTCCCGCTCGCACCGTTACTGCTTGGCTTCATATTAGGTGGTTTATTGGAAGAGAACTTGAGACGCGCACTGATGATCAGTGATGGTGAACTCAGCTTCCTTTGGGAACGCCCTATCACAATGACCTTCACCATTTTAGCGGTATTGGTTCTATCTAGTCCTATTCTGGTTAAGCTGTTCAAGAGCTTTAGAGCGAAGCCTGTTGAAGTATAAGCTTGGCTTAGCCTAGAAAACAAAACGAAATAAAGGGAGCCTCAGGCTAATGCCGATCAGTTAAAGCCAAAGTGATCGGTTGAAGGATCCTTCCGAGC
>NZ_JBFSTC010000197.1:0-2221 GCF_041466605.1 Vibrio sp. 10N.247.310.17
TAGTAAGACTCGCTACACTGTGCGATCTAAACACCTTAAATGATAGGTGTTGGCTATTAAAGCGACTTTTTGTTATTGCTCATAATATCAGCTACTTAGGTTGAGCGTCGATACATTGGCCATTAATATCTGTCACACTAGGGTTCATTAAGTGTAGATACAGCGGGATGATGTCGAGTGGTGTTTTTAACTTGTTCGCATCTTCACCTGGGTACGCTTTTGCACGCATGCGTGTTTGAGTGCCGCCTGGATTAATCGCATTAACACGGATATCGGTACCTTCAAGCTCATCGGCTAAGATCTGCATCATGCCTTCTGTAGCAAACTTTGAAATCGCGTAAGTGCCCCAGAACGCGCGGCCAGAGTGACCAACCGTTGAAGAGGTAAAGACAATACGACCGGCTTCCGCTTTCTTAATGACAGGCAGTAACGCTTGAGTCATTAGAAATTCAGCTTTAACGTTGATTTGCATGACGCCATCAAACGTTTCTTCATCGATTTGATCGAATGGACTTAACGTGCCAAGCACACCTGCGTTATGCAGTAGACCATCTAAACGACCGAACTGTGATTCAATGGTTTCAGCCATGTCGATGTAGTTCTGTTTTGTCGCGCCTTTTAAATCCAATGGGATAATCGCAGGCTGTGGGTAACCAGCGCTTTCGATTTCGTCGTAAATTAATTCAAGGTTTTTGACATTGCGGCCTAACAGAATAACAGTTGCACCATGTTGAGCGAAACTTAGCGCGGCTTGGCGACCAATGCCAGCACCGGCACCTGTAACCAAAATTACTTTATCTTTGAGGGCATCTGTAGAGATTGGGTAATCCACTGTGCTTATCCTTCTTTCTTTTATTATGTTCGTCATTCCATTGATGTTTAATCACACAGATAACCGCAGGAATGATGAGAAATTCTTGGTAATCGTGACAAGATGGTTACAATACACTAATTCATACAATAGGGGATATGACATTGGAATTTTTGTTGGACTACGGCTTGTTTTTAGCCAAGATTGCGACCGTTGTAATCGCCATCATTGCAATTTTAGTGATAGCTAAATCTGTGGGTGGAAAATCAAGCGCAATTAAAGGTGAGCTGGAAATCACGAACCTATCTGAGCATCACAAACAAACGATTGAACAACTAGAGCACCATTTGCATGATGATGCTTTCATCAAAGCACGTGATAAAGCAGAAAAGAAAGCGGAAAAAGAAAAAGTAAAATCACGTGGCAAAGAAGTGAAGAAAGCAGCGAAAGAGGGTGAGCTTGATAGCAAGCGTGAACCACACCTATTCGTTCTTGATTTTAATGGCAGCATTGATGCGAAAGAAGTGGCTTCATTACGTGAAGAGGTAACGGCGGTTCTGGCTGTTGCTCGTGAAGGTGATGAAGTATTGCTTAAGCTTGAGTCTGGCGGTGGTATGGTTCACGGCTATGGTCTGGCGTCTTCTCAACTTGACCGTATCAAAGCGGCAGGTCTGCCTCTGACTATCTCGGTAGATAAAGTCGCAGCAAGTGGCGGTTACATGATGGCATGTATCGCAGACAAAATCGTATCTGCACCGTTTGCTATTGTTGGCTCTATTGGTGTTATTGCTCAACTGCCAAACTTCAATAAACTGCTTAAAAAGCATGATATTGAGTTCGAACAGCTAACGGCGGGTGAGTACAAACGCACGCTTACTATGTTTGGTGAGAACAGCGATAAAGCACGCGAGAAGTTTAAAGAAGAGCTCGAAGAGACACATGGCCTATTCAAAGACTTCATCCGTGACCATCGTCCAGCACTCGATCTTGAAAAAGTAGCAACGGGTGAGCACTGGTTTGGTACACAAGCACATGTGCTTGGGCTGGTGGATGAGATCAGCACTTCTGATGATTTAGTCGTAGCGGCATGTAAGGACAAAACGGTTCTAGCGATTCACTACGTACAGAAGAAAAAGCTGTCAGACAAACTAGCGGGCGTGGCAGGTAAATCTGCAGACAGCGTGCTGATGAAGCTGATTGAACGCGGCCAAAAGCCGATTGTTTAAGCTTATTTAGTTTTAGCTCTAGTATCTAGTATCTAGTATCTAGTATCTAGTATCTAGGTTTAGTGCCTTGCGTCTATTGAAGACGTTTGAGCCTTAAAAAGAAAGCGCATAAGTCATCAGACTTATGCGCTTTTTTATGGTTCATCGCGGATTAGCGGGAACTTAAAACAAAAACGGTAGTAAG
>NZ_JBFSTC010000198.1:0-2212 GCF_041466605.1 Vibrio sp. 10N.247.310.17
CCCAGCCAAATATCCGTTCAGGTTCAAGCAATAATGCTTATCCGAACGGCATTAGACTGGAAGTCAGCTTTATCAAATGTTAAAGGCGTCTATGTTATTTTCGATAAATCGAATGGAAAAAAATATGTGGGTTCAGCATATGGAGAGCACGGTATATGGTCTCGTTGGAGCTGCTATATAGGTACAGGTCATGGTTGGAATGATGGTCTCACAGAGATCATCTCTAAACATGGCTTTGACTACGCACTAAAAAACTTCAAGGTTACGTTACTTGAATATCGCCCTATGAAAACAGACGATAGTACAATTATTGAGCGTGAAAACTACTGGAAAGAAGTTTTATTATCGCGAGATGCTTTTGGTTATAACAAAAATTAGCACGGCTATAACAAAGCATTTAAGAGTGATTCGCAACGCTTGGCAATTTCGCTTCGCTCAAGTATAGCCAAGCGCCGCTCACACCTTAATGCGGCGTTGATATGCCCCCCACTGTCAATTAAAAACGTAGAAGTTTCGGCTCCTGTATTATCAGAGCCTTTCTTGTTGCTTAGGGGATAGTGTTACCGCAGAGATGAAGCCAGTAATGTCGTCGGTTCTCATGCTGATATACGTGGATTGCTCATCGTTTGATGAGTAGAGCCGACCTTACTTGTTCCGTCGTGGCACCTGTCTTCAGTCTATGCTCGTGGTTCAATACAGCCGAAGCTATATTGCCGTCCTAACGCCGTCGGTGTTTGTGCCACTCCCGATGCTTTATCCAATGCGATAACACTAATTATGGCTCTGGCTTTAAGCTAAACCACGATATTGGAGGCTAGCACCTTTCGTGATGAGCATTCTGTCTAGGTGTCTTGCTAACAACTGATACAAATCAAAGAATTCGATAACCTGGTGAAATATCATCCCGCAAAATGATTCAGAGGTTTTATGGATCCTATATTTGCAGAAATAACTGTACAAAATGAACCTGGAAGCAAGGTTTTAACCAGCCGCTATATCGATGGTAAATGTACTTGGTTCAATGAAAGTGGAAATGTTTGTCAGGTAGCTAATTTTTCTATGGGGATGTTGCATGGTGAAAATGTTGTATATAGAGCTGATGGTTCCATTAAGTCTTACGTCTATTACTCATTTGGCAAACCTTTAAATACAGATTAAGTGAAAAATAATATGTCACTATTTAACAAATATAATCAACGCGATATTCAAGATCGACAGATAGACACTCTGATTGGTTTAAGTAAAGGGCTGATAGCTGATGGTGAAGTTGTGCATGCAGAAGCTGAGTTTCTGCATGGTTGGCTCATTCAGAATCAGCACTCAGAGCATCCTATTATTTTAAATTTATTAAATCGAGTAGCTGAAATGCTTGAAGATGGCATTCTTGATTCCGAAGAGTCGCATGAGCTACTTTCTTTGCTTCAAAGTTTAGGTGGAGAGTTAGGCGAAGTTGGAGAAATGGCTAAAACAACCTCATTACCAATTGATCACCCTGCACCTAAAATTAGTTTTGAGGGGGGCAATTTTCTATGTACTGGTACGTTTGCGTATGGAAAGCGTAAGGATTGTGAAGAAGCCATAGAAAATTTAGGCGGTAAGATATCAAAAGGGATTAACAAATCCCTTAATTACTTAGTACTTGGAACGTACGTTTCTGAAAGTTGGGCTCATGAGTCTTACGGTCGAAAAATCGAGAAGGCAATGCTATATAGAGAGCAAGGGCAGGATCTAATCATAATTACTGAGGAGCATTGGCTTCAACAGGCTGGTTTGTAAACACCTAAAAAGCAATTTAAGCAGACTGCCAACGCTTGGCATTTTGCCTCAGTTTAGTGAAGTAACTTCGGTGGCAAGTTTGCATATATCGATAGCGTTGTCAGTTACTTAATTAGGCATTATATTTTTCAATCAAAGGAGTTACATCATGCACAAATCAAAAACAATAATAGGGTTAGTCCTTACAGGTCTTTTATTTTCAAGTATTGCGTTAGCTACAACTGGCTTCTTAAAAGGTGAGAGAACGAGCGGAATGAATAAAATTTGTTACTACGATGTTCTTGGAGATACTTATACTTTAAATGTAAGTTCGGTTGAGCTTTGTCCGTTAACCTACGATTTCTAAAATATAACAAGTTGCTCAAAAGGGAAAATTACAGTTACGGTGTTTTTCAAGGTAGTTGTCATCATTTGCTTGCTTATTAAGCAGCTTCTC
>NZ_JBFSTC010000199.1:0-2190 GCF_041466605.1 Vibrio sp. 10N.247.310.17
AGAAGCTGCTTAATAAGCAAGCAAATGATGACAACTACCTTGAAAAACACCGCTTGTCTGTACCTAAAAAGTCATTTTCACGCAAGTGAACTGGGTATTCGTTGTCACCTGTGACTTCATTCGAGTAATAGTAGCTGCCTTTGCGAACTGGAACCGAATGGTCGTCTTTTGCGATTCGGCCTTTGATCTCTTCAAATAACTGTTCTTGTGATGCTTCAGTGTGTTTCAGCACGGCCTCTGCGTACTGGTTTTCTTGCTCAAGATGCTGCAAGATCTCTGGGTCTTGGCGCTCATCATCACGCATCCAGTAATAATCATCGATTCGGGTATCACCATGAATCGTCATTGCATGAGGGACTTTCTTAGCTACGGGAGCTTGGGTTTGATGTGCGATGAGTTGCGATGGAGAGTTGTGGTCCATGGTTGTTATTCCTTGATTGCTGCATCCGGCGACAAGTGCGGCCGATACGGCTAATGTGGTTAAAGCGAAACGCATCTGTATATCCTATTGTGTACCTTACTCGTTTTAATGCCAGCATCCTTTAGTGGTTAGTTTTCTTCAAGTGATGTTATTTATAATTGGATTCTGGATTGGTACTTTCAGCGTAAGTGTCTGTTATTGTTTTCAATAAATCAAAGTAATGGTTAATGGAATCGATGGTAGATGTGAGCTGGGGGAAAACGTGCAATGAAAAAGGGACACACTTTTCAGTCTGTCCCTCTTCGTTGTTTGAGCTGAGGTAGAGTTTACTTTAGATAGCCAATGGCATTTCGTTTGAATGGTCAGGTTTACGATTAACCCAACGTAAACCAAGCATGGCGATGAATGACATTGCAATCATCAAGCAACCGAGCGGCAGTTGGTCTTGAGCTGGGAAGAACGAGGCCAGTAGTGTTGCGATGCCAGCACCTAGGTTTTGCATACCACCCAAAATCGCACCTCCAGTACCTGCGTGGTACGGGAATGGCGAAAGCGCCCCTGTTGTTGCCGCCGGGAATAAGATACCAGCGCCCAAAAAGTAAATCGTAGCACCGCCAATCAAAGTTAATGCTGTTGTTTGACCAAATAGACCTGGTATCAACACCACGGTAGACCCTACCAAGATAGCAACTAGTCCAACATTCAGAGCGCGGCGCTCACTGCTACGTTGTGCGATGTAACTGGATAGGCCAGCACCGACTAAGTAACCTGGAATGGGTAATACAAACAACAAGCTTACTGTGGTTGCAGGCAAGCCAAGTACACCGCCAAGCAATACACCTGCCGCAGCTTCAAATACCGCTACACCTGCAAATGTTGCGACCAATACCAATAAGAAACCTTGGAAACGTTTGTCAGATAGAACGAATTTGTAGCTGTTGGCAACCGATTCATGTTTGCGTCGTTCTTTTGGCAGAGTTTCCATCATGCTCGTCATCATGGTGATCACCACTGCGATACCAAACAGCGCAAGGAACAAGTAGCTAGAACGCCAACCGAAAGCTTCTGTTAAGTACCCACCTAATACAGGAGCCATCAATGGTGAGAAAATCACACACATGCTAATTAAGCTGTTTGCGCGGTGCAGTTCTGCGCCTTCAAAACAGTCGCGAGTCAATGTACGAGACATCGCACCACCACAACCGATGCCCAAACCTTGTATAAAGCTACCTGCTAAAAACCATTCATATTCGTGAGCAAACAATGCCACCAAAGTACCGATGATGTAGATGATCAAACCGACGACGATGATTGGTTTGCGACCTAGGCGATCAGAAAGTGGACCGTATGCAAATTGCGACAGACCATAAGGGATCAGGTAGCACGCCATCACAGCTTGAAGCGAAGATGCTGAAACCAAGAACTCACCTGCCATATGACCGATAGAAGGCACGTACATCGTTTGAGTCATTTGACCCACGGCAGTCAGGATAGCGATTAAAAAGGTAAGTTTCGCTAATGGAAACGTGGCGGACATTTGCGTATCTCTCCAAAAATTAGGACGTAAAAAGCCTTGGCGTTCCATTAAGGAGAGCCAAATAAGTAAAGTAACCTGGGAATCTAGGCGCGAGATATTAGAGATTGAGCGTCTACTTAGCAACCAAAAAGTGTGAAGTTGATCAAGATAAAATTCTATAGCTTGGATTATAAAAACGGCTCTTCTCCGCTTAGATGAGTCTATAAATTAACAATAAAATCAATAAAGCATT
>NZ_JBFSTC010000200.1:0-2161 GCF_041466605.1 Vibrio sp. 10N.247.310.17
CCTGTCGGGTGGACGACACTTGTTACCAAGTGCCGTCTCCCTAAGAACCGTACGTGCAACTTTCACTGCATACGGCTCAAGCCTCCGCAAAGGCATCGTTTGATACCCAGCAACTTATAAAGCAGTTAAAACAGGATCGTTCCAAGAGTTGCGAGCTTTCCTTTTGAATTTTCTCTTCGCCAAGTATTCTTGGTGCTGAGGGTCAAATGGCGTTGCGGCACTTCGGATTTTCACATGTCTTTCTATTGATACTTTGGCTATTTGAAATAGATTGAACTGACAATCCATATTCATTATCTTCTGCCAACCGTGAAATTGCCATTGGCCTTTTCGGTTGATGAAGTACTTATGGGTGACCCAACTTTTTGATTTAGTTGGGTGACGCCTAATAGCCCAGAGCCATAATGCTTGGAATAGTTGGTGTCCAACGTATCCGAAAACTCGTTTAGCAACACAGTGGCGATAGTAATTCGCCCATCCCCGTATTTTGGGGTTTATCATTTTGATAAGGTTATTTACGGGGATCGTTGCGTGAGTTTTGATGAGTCTACGCAAGTTACTTAAGAATGACAGTACATTGGTTTTACTCGGTTTTATGAGTAGCTTTCCTTTGTATTTTCTGTGGTTAAACCCTAGAAAATCGAATCCATCATCAATATGAGTTGTGCGTGTTTTTTCATCGGAAAGTGTTAGACCTCTTTCTAGTAGAAATTCAGTAATCAATGGCTTTATGTCGTTCTCTAATACATCCTTTGATGTACAAGTGACAACAAAATCATCAGCGTATCCAATAAAGTTGGCTCTTGCTTTCTTCTTAAGAGCCAAGGACTTTATTTGTTGTTCAAGCCCTGCGAGAGTGATTAGCATTAATGTTGGAGAAATTATGCCACCTTGTGGCGTGCCTTCTTCCGTACGATAAAACAACCCTTTATCTACAAAACCAGACTTCAACCATTGTTCCAACATACGCTTGTCTACAGCGATGTTATCAAGAAGCCATTGGTGCCCGATTTTATCAAAACAGGATTTAATATCTCCTTCAAGAACCCATTTAGCTGCCTTCTTTTGAGCCAAGCATAAGAAAGACTGCGCTATTGCATCAGTAGTGCTTCGGTTTGGTCTGAAGCCGTAACTATTTGGGTCTGAAATTGTTTCCGAGATAGGCTCCAAAGCAAGGAGGTGGAGTGCTTGTTGCGCTCTATCTGCCATACAAGGAATACCAAGTGGTCGAAGCTTACCGTTCTTTTTAGGGATGTAGATACGCTTGAGTGGTTTAGCTTGATAAGCTTTTCGACTCAATTGATTCACTGCATTCATGCGACGTGCATCTGTATTCCAGAGCACGCCATCTATTCCAGGCGTTTTACTACCTTTGTTTTGAGATACTCGCTTAACAGCAAGAAGTTTTGCTGAACGAGAATGGGTTAGTATCCACTGTAAGGCTTTTGCTTTACCGTGATTACCTTCTCTAGTTGCCTTTGCGATACGCATTTGGAGCTTTAAGACATGCGCCTCCACAGCCTTCCAGTTAATGGATTGCCATTGTGCACTGTCAGAAGATGCACTAATCTCGTTCGAAATCATCATTTGCTTTTCTTCCTTAATAAAGTTCTTCAAACTCTCTCGCAACGGGAGACCAGTTGGAAGTGGGCTCACTTTCGTGATCAGGCATGTGCCTGTATCTGCATCATTACAATCCAGCTTTCGCTTTCTCCAACCTCCTTTACCTGCATCACTATCGGCCACATAGGCTTTCCCAGAGGGAGTGATACAGGCTTACCATGTTCCGTATGTCTCGTAATGTCAGGGTAGATGCCCACTATAATGCGGAGAGCATTTCGATCACGAAAGAATACACACAAACTTCTTTCCTACTCTCGTTGCTTATTTAGCTACAGCGTCTAAACCACTTCCGCTGCTTGTGAAATTACGCATCTGACGTGGATTCACTTCTGTTCATCATACTGACTCCCTAGCACTTACCCGATTTATGTGGTTATCAGGAGGAGCTTCCTCTCGCGATTCAGTTCCCGTCCATCAGATAGACTTTGTTACATTGTCAGGCTCGCTTCTTTATTCAGAGCCGTAGGGTCATTTGGTGATACAAATGGTTCGCTCTTTTCGTGGCGAACAACGATTCATACGACTTCATGTCGCACTA
>NZ_JBFSTC010000201.1:0-2125 GCF_041466605.1 Vibrio sp. 10N.247.310.17
GTGAAGTCGTAACAAGGTAGCCCTAGGGGAACCTGGGGCTGGATCACCTCCTTATACGAAGATACTCACGATGAGTGTCCACACAGATTGATTAGGTTTAGAAAAGTAAAAGAGACGATATTGGGTCTGTAGCTCAGCTGGTTAGAGCGCTCGCCTGATAAGCGGGAGGTCGGTGGTTCGAGTCCACTCAGACCCACCAATATCGACTAGAAACAAAGATGGGGCTATAGCTCAGCTGGGAGAGCGCCTGCCTTGCACGCAGGAGGTCTGCGGTTCGATCCCGCATAGCTCCACCATCTTTAAGTGTTTTTATCTGAAAATATTTAAAAATGGTTCATTAGTTTGAATCAAGCTCTTTAACAATTTGGAAAGCTGACTGATTGATTACTTACGAGTAATTCAATCAAATTTAAAAGTTCTCAATGTTTATCTTTCATTAGATAAACACAACAAACACATTCAAGTGTCTTGTATTCGAATCAAACATTAGTTTGATTCACAATTGAGTCCGGCAAACAGTCATCAAGAATTAACCCTTCTTGATGACAACCAAAAACCTTGGTTAGTTGCCATACGCTTATTTGTCTTCACTTTTTAAAGTGAAAGCAAATAGAAACCCTTTCGGGTTGTATGGTTAAGTGACTAAGCGTACACGGTGGATGCCTTGGCAGTCAGAGGCGATGAAAGGCGTAATAACTTGCGATAAGCCCAGATTAGGTAGTAATAACCTTTTGAGTCTGGGATTCCTGAATGGGGAAACCCACTTACATAAGCAAGTATCCTGTTGTGAATACATAGCAACAGGAGGCAAACCGGGGGAACTGAAACATCTAAGTACCCCGAGGAAGAGAAATCAACCGAGATTCCGAAAGTAGCGGCGAGCGAAATTGGATTAGCCCTTAAGCTTTTAATGAGACAGATGAAGGCTCTGGAAAGTGCCGCAATAAAGGGTGATAGCCCCGTAATCGACATCTCATAATCAGTGAAAACGAGTAGGGCGGGACACGTGATATCCTGTCTGAATATGGGGGGACCATCCTCCAAGGCTAAATACTACTGACTGACCGATAGTGAACCAGTACCGTGAGGGAAAGGCGAAAAGAACCCCTGTGAGGGGAGTGAAATAGAACCTGAAACCGTGTACGTACAAGCAGTAGGAGCACCTTCGTGGTGTGACTGCGTACCTTTTGTATAATGGGTCAGCGACTTAATTTTAGTAGCAAGGTTAACCGTTTAGGGGAGCCGTAGGGAAACCGAGTCTTAACTGGGCGTACAGTTGCTAGGATTAGACCCGAAACCAGGTGATCTAGCCATGGGCAGGTTGAAGGTTGAGTAACATCAACTGGAGGACCGAACCGACTAATGTTGAAAAATTAGCGGATGACTTGTGGCTAGGGGTGAAAGGCCAATCAAACCTGGAGATAGCTGGTTCTCCCCGAAAGCTATTTAGGTAGCGCCTCGGACGAATACTACTGGGGGTAGAGCACTGTTAAGGCTAGGGGGTCATCCCGACTTACCAACCCTTTGCAAACTCCGAATACCAGTAAGTACTATCCGGGAGACACACGGCGGGTGCTAACGTCCGTCGTGGAGAGGGAAACAACCCAGACCGCCAGCTAAGGTCCCAAAGTATAGCTAAGTGGGAAACGATGTGGGAAGGCTCAGACAGCCAGGATGTTGGCTTAGAAGCAGCCATCATTTAAAGAAAGCGTAATAGCTCACTGGTCGAGTCGGCCTGCGCGGAAGATGTAACGGGGCTAAGCTATACACCGAAGCTGCGGCTACGTACCTTAGGGTATGTGGGGTAGGGGAGCGTTCTGTAAGCCGTTGAAGGTGGTCTGTAAGGGCTGCTGGAGGTATCAGAAGTGCGAATGCTGACATGAGTAACGATAAAGGGAGTGAAAAACTCCCTCGCCGGAAGACCAAGGGTTCCTGTCCAACGTTAATCGGGGCAGGGTAAGTCGACTCCTAAGGCGAGGCCGAAAGGCGTAGTCGATGGGAAACGGGTTAATATTCCCGTACTTCTTACAATTGCGATGGGGGGACGGAGAAGGCTAGGTGGGCCTGGCGACGGTTGTCCAGGTTCAAGTACGTAGGCGGAAAGTTTAGGTAAATCCGGACTTTC
>NZ_JBFSTC010000202.1:0-2049 GCF_041466605.1 Vibrio sp. 10N.247.310.17
TAAGTTAGACTCATTTAAGCACTCGGAATTTTCTGACTCACTTTTGCCCCAAAATCGTTTAGAGTAGAAGCTCTTCACTAAAGGCGCGTGCTCAGGTAGACCAACAGTTTCTAATCCATGTTCTGGGAATTTATACGGAAAGTTTCGGTATTTTCCTTATGAAATTTATCTTCAATTCACACAACAAATGGATACTGGTTGAGTTTCATAATAAATCGCAGCAACATAGACGGAATGCAAACACGAAAAAATTCCGTTTTAAAAGCATTAGTTTTTTATTTTGATTTGGTAGTATATTTATATGACGAATAGAGATTTTGATTTTGTTGCTAGTTTAGCTAATAAGTTTTTTAGACAAACTCACATTCAAAAACGTTTGAAGCTAATAGAAGAAAAGCCGATTACGGGGTGGGAAATTTGGTTTCAAGTAGAGTTTTCAGTTTTTCTGGAATCACAAAAAAGCGAAGATATCGCGTGGTGGGATCGAGAGTTTCAGTATTCGATAGACCGTCGGAAGGCTAATCATCGTGAATATATGGCTATTGATTTTGTTTTTCGTAAGAAACGCTCAGTGTTAGGGCAGTATATTGCCCTCGAAATAAAGCAAAATACTAATGTTAGTTCATGTATCAGAGGCATGATGGAAGATACATGCAAAGTTTCATTGGTTAAAGGCTCGCATGATGACTTAAGAAGTATGTGGACTTTAGGTATTCATCCAGTCATTGATAATAATGCTCTTATGAATACGATTAAAGAGTATTCAGAATCCTTTAATGTTGAATTGATTCGAAGTTGTATCGTTACAGAACCTATTAAGCAAACAAATTTGGCTTATACAATATTCTAAAAAATAAACAAACGCTTAAGATGGACTAACAAACGCTGGGCATTTTTGCTTTGTTTGAGTTGTGTGTTTAAGGTGGGTAATAGAGTTGGTTGGCAGGTTTGTTTACCACTTAGCTTAGCGTTATATGACCAAATCGAACAAGCACCAATTGACTACTTTTTAAGAACTTCGAATGTTTTACAAGAAATCAGCCCAATAAAAGGTGAATAATGAAACCTGAGTTATTTAATAAAATGTTAAAGCGTATTTCTGATGGAGAGTATTCATCAGATAAATTGCAAGTCTTGTATGTTAACGCTGAAAATCAAGGCGATGAGCAAGGTCGAAATTTAATGTCTCACATCATAAACTACTCGCAATATCAAGATACTGTATTGTATAAAAAATTGGTTCCTGAAAGTGACGTTAAACGTAAACAATTTATGGAAGATGAAGGTTTCACATGTGCGAACTGGCTATGGTCTTGGTCTTTCGTTAATCACGAGGAAAAATCTATTGCTTTTGGTGCTTGGAATACTGCGTATATTGATGCAAATAATGTTGTAATTCTTTGTGAGAGCTGGAAGGGTGAAGAACGAGAAGCTTTAGGGTATGGCCAAGCTCTTAAGCATATAGACTTAGTTGAAAAAGAAGGTTATAGCTATCAGGTCTTTAATATGATTCATGGTGGCCATGGCTCTAATGGGCGTTCGAAAATTGCTGGAATTGATCCAGTTTTAAGGAATGCAACTGTCAGGAAGGAAGGTGAGGACTGGATTGCGACAGTTTCGTAAGAAATGGACATATTACAAACGACTACGGCGATAATCGCTACTTTTTAAAGCTTACTCGCATTGTAGTGGATTAGCTAATTTGGCCTGTAATTTACAAGCTGACCGCATGGTTGCGATACTAGAAGTTATGCGAAAAATCAGAGCGATCTATTCATCGTAACTCAGAAATGTCCAGAGACGTGTTATGCCGCAATACTCTGGGACAAACGAGTTAAGAATCAGTCGGTTTTTGATGCTGATTCAAAGGATTCAGCATCAAAGTCTCTTCTAAATGTTCAGGGGCTAGATGCGCATAACGCATGGTCGTTGTTATTTCGCTATGACCCAACACATCTCTTAACTTCACAATATTGCCGCCGCTCATCACATAATGACTCGCAAAGGTATGACGTAGAACGTGAGTCATTTGTCCTTTAGGTAAGTCAA
>NZ_JBFSTC010000203.1:0-2021 GCF_041466605.1 Vibrio sp. 10N.247.310.17
CTCAGGCCTTGAAAGCCGCTTAACAGAAATGTCCAACTTTACGGGGTCACTTCATCTTCGGAGTGGGCTTTTTTATGTCTGTTATCTGGTGAAAATCTGGTGATGGCTAAATGATGAATATTTGGAATAGGTTACAATCTTGTGTTTCGTTATTGCTCATCTGCCGTGAGTGGTAACTTGTCGCTATACGAGAATTTAAGGCGTTGGGTATATGGAAATCACTCTAGAAATATTGGCTATCTTGTTTGTTGTTGCAACGGCGGCAGGCTTTATTGATGCAATGGCTGGCGGCGGTGGATTGTTGACTCTACCTGCATTGCTAGCGGCCGGAGTGCCACCAACGCAAGCACTGGCAACCAATAAACTTCAAAGCTCATTTGGTAGTTTTTCTGCCAGTTGGTATTTCGTGCGCAACGGCATCGTTAGTATTAAAGAGATGCGCCTCGCGATCTTTTGTACTTTTATTGGCTCTGCAATTGGTGCCGAGTTAGTCCAGCACATTGATGCGAGTTTACTGACTAGCGTGATACCGCTGCTGCTTATCGCTATCTCTCTCTATTTCCTGTTAGCACCCCAAACTAGAGCGTCTGAAGGAAAGCAGAAGATCTCTGAGGCGATGTTTGCTTTGTGTATTGGTGGCGGAGTTGGCTTCTACGATGGCTTTTTTGGCCCAGGAACAGGTTCAATTTTCACGGTATGTTTTGTCGCTATCGGTCACTTCTCTTTAGTGGATGCAACGGCACGCACCAAGATACTTAACTTCACATCGAATATAGCCGCATTGATCTTCTTTATTTTAGCTGGCTTGCCAATTTGGGAATTAGGATTAGTGATGGCAGTTGGTGGTTTTATGGGCGCTCAACTTGGCGCTAAAGTAGTGGTAACAAAAGGGCAGAAATGGATTCGCCCTCTTGTGATCGTGATGTCGATGTTAATGGCGTCTAAACTGCTTTGGGAACAGCATCAACAATGGATTCTATCAGTATTTTAACTCGCGGAGATTGATAGCTGTTTGGTCTCACACAGATATGAATCGGTCTAATCAATCCTTGCAATTCGGGAAAGCTAAACAGGTATTGAGGCTTAATGTTGAGTGTTTTTACGATAGAAAGCGGGATCAAAGCCGGCCCCGTTCCTCCTAGCGCTAGCTGGGCTGCTGCGGTATAGGCATCCATCTCCATCAAGGGTTTAATACCAAACTTTTCTAACACTGAGAGCTGATAAGAGTTGGCAGGGTTGGTCATATCGTTGGTAATCACCAATGGAGGAAGCTCCGTTAGCGGCGACTTACTCACTATGTAAAACGGCTCATCAAATAGATGGAAGGTCATCAATCCATGATGCGGCGGCAGTAAGCCAGCACACAACCCCAAGGTCGCCTTACCAGACTGCACTCGCTCGATAATTCTTGGTGTATGGTTAGTGGTGATGGTGATGTATTTATCTTGCTGGATAAATTGGCCCATCATCTCACCTAAATAACCCGCTATCAGAGACTTAGAGCTATCTAAAGTAATGAGAGTGGTATCTTCCAACTCTTGCTGTTCATAAATAAGCCCTCTAAGTTCATTGAATGTAGGGCCTATGCTCTCGATTAATGCAATCGCATCCGGCGTCAGTTTTATCTGTCGGCCACTCGGCTCGATGAGCTTTTTACCTAGCTTCTTTTCTAAATTCGCAATCCGTTTGCTGACCGCTGATTGGCTGATATAAAGCAAACTGCCTGTGCGGCTCATGGTTTTTGCTTTACTCAGCACCAATAGAGTTTCGATTCCTTCGAGTAACATTGAGTGATATTCATGAAAGTTGGGAATGATTGTTTCAACTTACCTCAAACAACATTCATTCTCTAGATTTGAAACTAAAGGTTTGAACTCAGTTAGGTATTTTAAATTGTGAACGCAAAGTGTCACGAGAGCATTAGAATGGATTGCAGAACGAGCTGGATTAAAAAAGACTCCTTTGCGGTAATGCCGATCAGTTAAAGCCAAAGTGATCGGTTGAAGGATCCTTCCGAGCTG
>NZ_JBFSTC010000204.1:0-1926 GCF_041466605.1 Vibrio sp. 10N.247.310.17
TGTCAGCGCCGATGTAAAAATGACCCACTAACGTCGATTTAAAATTGACCCACCTGAGGCAAACTATCCGTTCGTAACATGGACAAAGCGGCGGATTATGATCAATCAGGAGCAACTAGTGGAAATACACGTTTTACATCAGCAAGGGCACAGCATCCGCCGCATTGCGCGAGATTTAGGTATCTCTAGAAATACCGTTCGCACTTATCTTCGAAACAGAAGTAAAGAGCCTGTGTATCCCGAACGACAGTCTCGACCAACAAAATTACAGCCTTACCACGACTACTTGCACACCCGCATTGAAGCTGCAAGGCCTTATTGGATACCAGCAACAGTCTTACTGCGTGAGATAAAATCCTTCGGTTACGAAGGCGGCATAACGATGCTCAAAAAGCACATCAAACAATACAAACCTAGCACGCCTGCCGACCCTGTGGTTCGATTCGAAACACAACCTGGTGAGCAAATGCAAGTCGACTTCACGACCATTACGCATTACGGCATACGGGTTAAAGCCTTTGTTGCTACGCTTGGTTATAGCAGAGCGACGTTCGTTCGCTTTTGTGAGCGGGAGCGCCAAGAAGACTGGGTTGATGGTCTTGAAGAAGCATTTGAATACTTCGGTGGCGTACCCAAAGAGGTTCTGTTCGATAATGCGAAAGCCATCATGATAGAGCGAGATGCATACGGTGAAGGCGAGCATCGATGGAACGCTATGCTGCTCACTGCCGCCAAGAAGTACAATTTCAAACCAAGAGCTTGCCGTCCGTATCGCGCAAAGACCAAAGGGAAAGTGGAGCGATTTAACTCTTACTTGAAAAGTAGCTTCGTCACTCCGCTTGCTGCGACACTTAAACAACACGGTCTGAAAATCACAGCCGATGTCCTTAATGGGCATATCGGCTCGTGGTTAGAAACCGTCGCTCACCAGAGGATACACGGCACAACAGGTACAAAGCCTCAAGTTCTTCTAGAGAAAGAACGTTTTACACTTCAACCTCTCCCGTCGCCGACACGCCCGATAGCTCCGTTAACAATGGGTGATAATGTCATGCCAGTTGAGAGCTTCCAACATCCACTATCAATGTATGACACGTTGTTGGAGGTGCGAGTATGAACCTTCAAATGAATCGCATCGAAGCTGCGTGCGCAACGCTGAAGTTACAAGCCATGGGTCAGGAATGGCCGAGGTTGGCAGAAGTCGCTAACACTCAAGAGTTGAGTCTAGCCGATTACTTAGAATCACTTCTAAGCGCTGAGCTTGAAGCAAGAGCTGAACGCACAAGAGCAACGCTGACTAAGTTCGCCAGCTTCCCTATGGAGAAAACGTTCGATGACTATGACTTCAAGTTCGCAACAGGTGCCCCACGGAAACAGCTCAAGGAGCTAACAGGGTTGGCGTTCGTCGAGCGAAAAGAAAACGTAGTACTACTTGGTCCAAGTGGTGTTGGTAAGAGCCATCTTGCTGTTAGCCTTGGTCAAATAGCGGTACAAAAAGGCTTAAAGACACGGTTCATCACGGCTGCTGACTTAATGCTTCAACTGTCTACGGCAAAAGCTCAGGGCAAACTTGAAAGCTACTTAAGGCGAAGCGTTCTTGCGCCAAAGCTCCTTATCGTCGATGAAATCGGATATCTACCGTTCGGCAGAGAAGAAGCGAACTTGTTCTTCAATGTCATCGCTAAACGATACGAGCAAGGCAGCATTATCGTAACCAGTAACTTGCCGTTCTCTCAATGGTCAAATGCGTTCGCTGACGATACGACACTAACGGCGGCATTACTGGATAGGCTTCTTCATCACTCTCACATCGTACAAATCAGCGGAGAAAGCTACCGATTACGAGGAAAGAAGGCGGCTGGAACCATACCTACGGTTCTAGAAAATCTATCTGAAAGTAGAAGTTAATTACGTGGGTGGGTCAGT
>NZ_JBFSTC010000205.1:0-1908 GCF_041466605.1 Vibrio sp. 10N.247.310.17
TGAGTTAGAAAGTGCCACGAGTCAAAATTCAGGTCTATGAAGCCTCTGGACAAAAATGAGCTGGAGTATTCACTCGCAACCGCCTTCTTCGGATAACTTAAATTTAGGGAAACTATCAATTAGCTTAGTAAGCTCATCAATCACATCTTTAGAGCTATGTGGTTAATGAGATAGAGGAGGTAACCAACTTAGACTTTTTTCAGCATAGTGCCCCTACAACTGGGAGTGTAGCCAAAAAGCAGCAGTAGGCATCGGAAGGTTAGCTAATAAGCTGCTCTGAAATACCTTTGAATGAGGCAAAACAGGTATCAAAGTCATGTGGTTCTGTGTTGTACACCATTGGGGCCACAAACGCGTCAAAACGTTTACGAAACTCCTCGTTAGCTTCTAGCTCTTCTAATCCCAGCTTTAACTCATTACGTGGATCGTCGACAAACTCCTGATGTTGATTTCCATATCGCTCCTTGTCTTCTTCCAACACGGTATCAAACATCGGCTTTAACACGTCCATATCAATCGTATGCTCTGCGCTAATGCAGTGAACATCGTAGATGTGACGAACCAATGTTTCGTCATCCTTACGCTTTGGATCACGCTTGACTGACATGGTGCGGCGTAACATGGAAAGCACTTTTTCAACCAACGTCGAATCAATGGAAATACACGACATAGCGCTTACTTCGGCAGGTTGCGTGTAGCTCTGTGCTACCAGCGATGAAATAGAGCGAGATTCAACGCCTTGAAGTTCAATGGTTTCGATGAGCTCAAGTTTGACATAAGGTCGTAGACACGGTGCTTGATGGTATTGTTGCGGGTACTCTATTTCGATTTCGACATAGCGATACTCATCGCGTACCGTTTTATCACTGTAATTCAGATAAGGGTGCTCAACTAACCTCGCAATGAGGTGTTCGACTAACGCCTTACGAGCTCTTTTCTTCGCACCTGTGCCCTTGTCGAGAAATTCCTGAGTTGGAATCAATTTTATGTCGACGTCTTCAGACATACGCAGGATCTTAATGTTGGACTTAGCCAAAGCTGTTCCACCTGAAAAAACGAGCCGGTGGTGCTCACTTTCCACGTTTTCCAACATGGCAAGCAGTGACACCACCCAATAGTCCTTTTCTGTGATCGATGGGTTACCTAAGTCGAGGGCATCAGAGACTTCAAGAAACTGCTTTTTTAGTTTTGGTATGCTCATTGTCGATTATTCAATACTCTATTACCAACCTTAAGGCTGCGGTTGAAATGCTTAGAATCCCACGTGTATCTGATAGACGCTGGTATTTGAGTGGACTGTCCATTGATGCTCTTCAATGACATGGCATCCATCTCAAAGTCTACACCGCGCAATTTTAGGACCTCACGCATAATTGCGTCAGTACCACCGGGGTTCATTGGCATCGGTTTATTAGTTAGGCTGTTGATCGTTGACTTGGTGTATAAGCCATATCCGATTTTCATCAGTACACCTTTATCCACAAGTTTTTTCAAGACACGACCAATTTGGTCATAGCTCGCATAGTTGTCGAAATCTTTCCGTTCGAACACATAGCGGCGAGAGCGTTTTATCTTTTGATAAATACGGTCAGTTGCTGTCATAATTCACCCTCCTACATAGTGCTTAATCGTAGTATACTTGAGCCCATCGTTATTTGAAATATTTACGGCATCCATTTAAGAGAAAATACGACGTGCATATTTTTATTATCAACTTATGATTATGTTTTTATTTGATTTTTTTCATTTACAAATTAACGACCTGCTTTAGGATTTATAAGCGACCTAATTCTAAATTTAACCTTTATATTGGAGTAAATGGCTATATAGCGCGTGACTACCGAATGAAGCTCTGATCCGCACCAGAAGTTTTGGACACTGAGTTAAGTGAGTACAATCACTAACGAG
>NZ_JBFSTC010000206.1:0-1905 GCF_041466605.1 Vibrio sp. 10N.247.310.17
TGCAGTAAGAAACTCGCGGGCTTCAACGATTGTTGTAAAGACTCAGGATGGGGGCAAGGATTGGGAGCGAAATGCAGCGAAGCGGAAGAAGCGCTGGGGGAAGCCAAAGAGAAAGGCTTAACCCTGTACGTGGGGCAATACTGCGCCAAGAAAGTGCTGGGTGTCTGCACCCGTAAAAAGCGCAGTTACTGCGTTTACGACAACAAGCTGGCCAAAATCATCCAAGAGCAAGGGTCTCTTCAGCAACTGGGTAAACGGTTAGGCAGTGCTAAAAATCCCACCTGCGCCGCCATTACGCCCGAAGAACTGGGTCAAATCAATTTTGAATACATTGATTTTAAAGAGTTCTACCCGGAAATGCGTGCCAACACCAACCTCCCCAACTTTGATGAAATCAAGCAACGACTTCAAAGTGCCACGGGCGGATAACAGGCGGCTCTATACCAACGGCACACCATGACATACACACCTCAATGCTCAAGAAGGACATCGTTATGCTTATCAAACCCCTTCAAAATTTTTTACTCAACACCTTGACGCTTTTACGCCTCATTCCAAGTGATGTGATACACATCAAACAGCTAGACCACTATCCCGACATCACGAAAAGGCTGGATGAATATCGAGAGCTGATAGAAAACATTGAGAAACAGACTCACTACTTTAGTAGTGAGTAAGGTATGTGGTCGAAACACCACGCTTTGCTGCACGATAAATACCTTCAGTACTTACTCACGCTGCGCAATCCATCACCACAGCAGATGCGCCACTTACGCGAAAGACCCAAGTGTGTAACCTCTTAATCGCTTTGCCGCACTTAACCAAGGCCTATGATGATGAAAAAAACATGGCTTTACGTCATTACCCTAACGCTGCTTGCTCACCTCCATCCAGCTCTTGCTCAGGAACCTCCTCCAGGGTGGCGATGGTACAACGAACCAAAAGCAAGGCCCGACAAACCCAAACCAAAGCCACTGCCAAATAACACTCAAACGACTGTCTCAAGCCCTAAAACGTTATCGGCGACCGAACAAATGGCCTGGTTTCACTCGGTGCATATCGAAGCGCAAAACGATGCCGTCCTTCACCCTAAAGATAAAGACAAGTTAGCGAGATTTTTAGCGTTGAATCATTTTATCACGGACCAAACCGACCAATTAGGCATGACCTTCAAAGCCCTGCTGCTCGAAAGACCTGAGTTTTCTTACACCAAAGACCATCCGACCGAGCAAGCGGCAAGACAGGTGTATTTAGCACTAGAGGATAAGAAGAAAACCGAAGCGGTTGAAAAGATGAAGCAAGACGGATGGGGCTTTTTCTTTATCTATGAAGGAAAAGATGCGCTCAGCCAGCAACTCGCCCCATCCATTCAAGCGTTTGCTGACCAATACCATTTTGAATTATTGGGCATCAGTAATGATGACACCTTCATCACTAACCTCAAAGCAAACCGCCACAACCAAGGCAAAGTCTCGGTGCCTTTCACCCCCGCCTTGATTTTGGTGCATCCCGGCACTGGAGAGATGAAGCCATTGGCGTACGGCTGGATAAGCCAAAATGATTTAATTGGACGCTTTTACAACGTCGCCACCGACTTTGAGCAATCGGATTTTTAAAGCGAATCAATCCGTATAAAACCACCAAACGCCATAAACAGAGCCAGTATGGCAAGTCTGTAACGTTTGATACAACACACCCAACTTCGTCCAGACCGTTCTCTTAAATGATGTTCACTCTTCTTTTACCCTAAAACGTCAGGAGGCGCTATGCCATTTCTTCGTACCCTTATGCTGGCTTTTTTGCTTCATGCCGCCAGCGCCCACGCGGCCATGCAAAACCAATATGCCCTGGTGTTCTTTTTTGAAAGCACCTGCCCGTACTGCCATAAGACCGCCCCTAAAATCA
>NZ_JBFSTC010000207.1:0-1827 GCF_041466605.1 Vibrio sp. 10N.247.310.17
AGAACAAGGTGTGTTGATAGTCACTGGCTTCTCGATTGCCTTGTCGGATGTCAGAAAGCAAACTGTCTAGCGTTTGCGCTTTCACGCCTTTGCTTTCGAGCTCTGCTACCGCAGCGTGCGTGGGCGCAAGACCGATGACACTTTGCTCTGGTTGTTGGCTGGCTTCTTTCACTAACTGGATAAGTTCAATGTTGGATTCAAGCATGGTGGACTTACCGGTACCGGCTAGCCCTTGGATGGCCACAAAGCTGTCCTTGGTGGTTGAGATAAGGGTGATGGCGTCCTTTTGCCCTTGGGTTAGGCGAGGCTTGGTATCGAGGAAGTCCTGCACCTGTTTGTGGGTAGCAAAAGGCTGATGTTGGTCTTTACCATCATCGATGTTTTGCAAGATGCGCTTTTCAGTCTCCAGCGCGGCGTGCGTCGTCCAGCGTGTGCCGTCACTGTACTCTGCAGAGAGGGTGTCGCTGCGTTTAGTCAGCTCTGTTTCAACCTGCTCTTTGGTAATAGAGCCTCCGGCTTCTTCAAAGGCGTAACGCACCGCTTCCACCACTAAGGCTTTTTGGCTAAACGCCGCTTCTCGCTCTGAGAGGTGGTTCAGGGCAAAGCTGACCGCTTTTTCGATGAGTGGGGCGTTTTGCGCTTGCGCGAGTGCTGACAGCGCTTGACTGACATCCTGCTTTAGCCAATCTTGGGTGGCATCGTTTAGGTAGCGGTCGTTGACGTTTTGCGTCTGTAATACGCGCTCAATGGCCGAAGGGGAGACCTGTTCTTTTTCGAGTGCGCTTTGGGCTTTTTCTGGTTTGTCGGTGAAGATATCAAGGCGCTCTGTTTTTTCAGTCAGGTCGTTTATCAGGGGCTTAGATAGGGTAAATGCTTTGCCAGACAGTAAAGTATGGGCTTTTGGCTCAATATGGTGGGCGCTATGAACGTAGTCGTATTGCAGCGGCGCGTCTTTTAAGCTCTCTAAGTTGACGCGCTGCGTTTCCCCTTTGCTCTCAAGCGTGAGGCTTTCTTTGTCAATGTGAGTGACAAGGTAGCTTTGGTTCGCGTCCAAGCCAGCAGGGAAGTGTTTGCCTAACGTTCGAAGGCGTTCGCCTTGGGCGATGTTGAGACTTTGCGGTTTATTGGTTTGCATCTTCATGTGCTTAAAGGCGCGACTGGACGGGTCAAAGGTGTGTGATTGTCCATCGCGTTTGCTGAGTGCGGTCATGGTGTTGCTCTCTTTGTCGATACTGGCGATGACAAAACTCTGAGGTTTGTTTTTCTCCCAATGGGTGAGTGTCATGCCTGGTTTGTAGTGTTGAACGAGGGGTTGTTGCGCTTTAGAGAGGTGGTGAGGGGTTTGAGTGAATAGGGTGGTTTCGTGTCTGGCGAGGGCGCCGGTATTTTTGAGCTGGCCCCGTATCGCTTCGGTTAACCGCCGCTGCTCGACGCTGGAAGTGGCAATCACTTGCGTGTTGGCTTTATCGGGGAGGTCGGCGTACACCCGCGCTATCCTATCGGTATCATTGTCATGCAGTTTTACGTTGGTGTTGCTGGCTCGCTTGCCAACCCAAGAATGACTCTCCACATTGCCTTTTTGATACAGCGAGATAGCGTTATTGGCTTTAAATCCCTGACGGCTTGATACGCGATTAAGCATCACCACTTTACTGCTCGATTGTTTGGCTTTATCGGTGAGGGCCAGCAACTCATTGGCACTCATCTTATTGGCGTCATCGATGAGCAAGATGTCTTTATTGGTCAGCGGCGTATCGCTTTGCAGTAAGCTATGGGTAGTGTGGCGCTGCTCTGGTGAAAAGAGCTGACCGACCCAGGCGCTGAGTG
>NZ_JBFSTC010000208.1:0-1806 GCF_041466605.1 Vibrio sp. 10N.247.310.17
AAAGGTTAATTTACTATGGGAAGAGGTAACATTCAGGTTAGCACTGTTGCTAGTGCCGCACTAACTCATTTTGCCACGATGCTTACAATCCAGCGTAAGGAAAAGAAAATCACTGTAGAAGAGACTTGTTCCCGAGTTGGGGTATCTAAGCCCACTATGATAAAGATTCTTAAAGGTGATCCGTCTGTAAGTATCGGACTCTACTTCGAAACTGCTTGGGTATTAGGTGTTCCTTTATTTGAACCCGATGAAAACCAGTTTGCTATTAAACGTAAAACAAATGCGAAAATTGAGGCATTACTGCCTAATCGAGTAAGAAGGAAAAAGGTAATTTTAGATGATGACTTCTAGTAATCAATGCTTCGTTTGGAAATGGCTTAAAGGACAATCAGAGCCTGTGGTAGCAGGTAGACTCACTATTGATGAAACTGGCCAACATTTTACGTACGGTCAGTCTTACTTGAAACGTTCAGATGCAGAACCAATTTACTCAAATGAATTACCGCTTTCTGCTGGTACTAAGGAACCAGTTCAAGGTATGCCTATATTCTCTTGCTTGCGTGATGCAGCTCCAGATGCTTGGGGACGTAGGGTCATTAATTCTCGGTTGATGGGCAAAGACTACGATGCTGAGTTAGGCGAAATGACGTATTTGATGCATTCCGCTTCAGATCGGATCGGTTCTCTCGATTTTCAAGAATCGGCCACTGAGTATTTTGATCGTTCTACTGATGCGGCAACTCTTGAAGAATTATACAATGCGTCTGAAATCGTCGGTCAAGGTAAGGAAATCTCTTCGGATTTGGATAGAGCACTTATGCATGGTACATCCCTCGGAGGTGCTCGCCCGAAAGCGATGATCACTGGTAATGAAGCTAAGTATATTGCTAAGTTTTCAGCATCAAATGATACTTACGAAGTTGTACAATCAGAATACGTAGCAATGAGGCTTGCCAAGTTAGCAGGACTCAATGTTGCCGAAGTTATTTTTGAAAAAGTATTAGGAAAAGATGTTCTTCTTGTAAGACGCTTTGATAGAGCGTTAGTTGGTGACGTTTGGTGTCGTCGCTCAATGGTGTCCGGGCTGACAGTTTTAGGCTTAGATGAAACATGGGCTAGAGAGGCATCTTACGCAGACCTAGTGAACAATATGAAGCAGTATTGCATCGATTTTACCTCTGATAGCCAAGAGCTATTTGCACGGATGGTATTTAATGTACTGATCGGTAATACGGATGACCATGCTCGAAATCATGCTTTCTTTGTAGAAGGGGAGAAAATATCCCTGTCACCGGCTTATGATATTTGTCCACAAAACCGTACAGGTGGGGAGGCGAGTCATGGAATGAAGATCTTCGAAAATCTTAATTTATCTCTGTTATCACTTTGTATGCAAGCAGCACCAAGTTTCAATATTAAGGCTGAAAAAGCAGAAGAAATTATTAGGTTTCAAATTTCTACGATTACCCAAGAGTTTGAATCCGTGTGTAACGAAGTAGATGTCCCTGAAGTTACGCGAAAGTTACTTTTCAAACGTGTGATATTGAATAACTACATATTCAATGAAATGGAACATTTAAAGCCGCAAGATGGTCATTAAGTAGAATACATGGAATATCTAAATAAACAATGTCCGTACGACATGATGGGTTTTGTCGCAAAGTTTTGCGTTGTCGGTTAAGATTTACTCAATCTTTACCTAATACTCTGAATCTCAATGTTTAAAGGTTGCCACTTCCCCTCTGAAGTTATTCTCGAAACCGTACGTTATTATCTCGCCTATAAACTCAGTTATCGTGAAATTGA
>NZ_JBFSTC010000209.1:0-1755 GCF_041466605.1 Vibrio sp. 10N.247.310.17
GGTATTAACTTTGCGGTAGACTTCGTTATGGCATCTTCAGTGATGTAGGTCTCAGTAGAAAAAACCTTACAATTATTCACTTCCTTAGTTTTAATCCAAGGTACTGTCCCGTCGATATAAAACTCTTTAACTCGTGTACTTGGAGTCCCTCCAGAACACACTTTTGTAGGTCGTGACGCCAATTATTTGATTTAGTGGTAGAACTCTCGCTCAATGAAAGTCCCTATCACTTTATCGTGCATTTCTTCCGATTTCGAGAAGCCGATAGTTTTACGCACTAAACGTTTTAATCTGGAACGCAAAGTCAAATTGGTTCGTTCAATCCGCTGAGTGAACCTTTTCCCTACAACATGTTTTTCTTTTGGCAATTCTTTCGAGTAGACGCTGAAATCATCGGTGAAAAAGAAACTGATGTCGAATGGCTTAAGTAAAGCGAGTAACGCTCGCAGTTCATCTGTATTGCGCTTACCAAAGGCATGAGCAATGAGGCGTTTATAACCGGGCTCCAATGCATACCAAAGCCAACGACGATTTTTTTGTTTCCTACGAATGACCACTGTTCATCGACCTCACAGATGAGAGAGATGTTTGCTCTATCGAAAGGTATTGAGGTGACTTGTTTCGGCGAGAGTTTTTTAAAGTGCGCAGTACCGTGTTATAGCCAACTTTTAAGACACGACTTGTTTCTCTTACACCAGAGCTATTCATCGCCATATCAATGATTTGCTCTTTGACCTTAGATTTATATGCCTCGTAAGCATAATCAAGTTGAAATGAGCGTTTGCACTCAAGGCAACGAAACCGCTGAAAGCCTGACACACCAGTACCATGTTTACGAACATACTCCGTTTGGTTGCAAAACCGACAGTTAACTTGAATAGTAGCCATAATTTTTAATTCAGAGTTGCGGGACTACCATTCTAACTCAAGCTCACCATGTTGGAGTCATGACCCAATTTCTTAACCTTTTTCTTTAACACCTTCAATGTCGGTAATTGGTCCTGTTTAGATACCCACTGCTGCCAACCAAAGAGTGATTGCTCATAGAAACGTACAAACATCCCCTCTTTTATGCCAACAATACGTTGACTGCTTTCAACCAATGCTAATTTAGTTTCAATATTCACTTATCTTCCCCCCCTAAAAAGTGCCAGATGCAACTCTGGCACTTCAAAAACTAAAATTAAAAATTAAAACGTTAAACTCTAAACTCTAAACGCTCAACTTTAAGGATTTGAGACGCAGGATGCGTAGCGCGTGAGGCCCGGATAGAGGCTGATGACGTCGCCATTGAAGAGGTCCACGTAGTAATAGTCAGAACCATCAGGAGTCGCCGACCAATAGTAGTTGCGGGTCGGCCAACCGCGCGCGATAAACATCGGGCCGAATGCGTCGTATAGCTCCGTTTTTAACTCGTCTCTTGTCGCTAAACGCCAGTTAGTTCGTCCGCCGAGACTATGGGTGTTGTAGGTAGTACACAGTGCATTTGCGTTATTCCAGTCGAATAGGTAAAAATCACCACCAACTGGGCCGGAATTTCCGCTTTCAGTATGAGGACCGTTTGTAGCACTACCGCCAATGCTGTCTAGATAGGCCGCTGATGGTGAATTGGTAAACAACTTACCGCTACCCGTATCAAAGATATCAATACATGTGCCAGCAAGACTACACACATTCACATCCACCGTATTACTGGTCACGCCATCTTTGGTGGCCATTACTGTGGTATAGCCCTCGTTAGTAGCAGTAAATACG
>NZ_JBFSTC010000210.1:0-1748 GCF_041466605.1 Vibrio sp. 10N.247.310.17
CCCCTGAACATTTAGAAGAGACTTTGATGCTGAATCCTTTGAATCAGCATCAAAACCCGACTGATTCTTAACTCGTTTGTCCCAGAGCATAGCAATCCCAGAGTATTGCGGCATAACACGTCTCTGGACAAAAACCGTTTAGTGGTATTACTCTAAACGCCCTGTACCAGATTAGAAAAAGTATTTTGAATACCTTAAACACTTGTATGCGAATTTGCCAATTCAGCAGATTGAATAGTTGTGGAAATAAGCTCTTCAAATAGGTCTAATTGCCCAGCAGGGATTAACTGATTTTGTATGCTTTGTCGTTTACTAGAGTCAAACAACCTCTCAGCTAACCAACCAACTAGATACATCAGTGAAAGACAACCCCCGGCAGTTGCTATGTTGCCTTCTATCACTAGAGGTAGGTCTTGAACGTCCCCTCCCATGCTTTCTAGAACAGTCTTTGCATCTGGGTTTGTCGTTAACGGCTTGCCTTTAAGTAAACCGAGCTCATGAAGGATGAATGACCCCGCACAAATTGATCCAATTAGCTGTTTATTCGGATCAAGATTCAATGCCGACATAAACCCAAGATCTTTTATCGCCGCTGGGATACCACGTTTGCCACTGGTGATAAGAACTACATCTTGATTAGCAACTTCTGATACATGTCCGTCCGTTTTAACTTTCATACCAAGATGGGAATTATGTTCAGATTTAGTTCCAAGTACACTAACCGTCCAACTATCAGATGTTCGGCCAAGTAAGTCATACATAAGAAAGAAATCTACATCTGTAAAATCATCAAACAAAACAATACCGACTTTATACATAATATTTTTATCCTTTATCACAGCACTCGTGAGTCGCATAACGCTTTCTATGTGGCGCTAAGCCGTTCTTTACGTGGTAATAGTGCAGTCTATATTTTAAGCTTTCAACAAAAAATCATTAACTAAGTCAGCAAATTAAAAATTTAGTCTGCACAGTGAGGTATAATTTCTGGGTAGGTGAGTTTGGATAAGTTTTAGTTAGGCAAAAGTACGCCTTAGAAAAGATGCAGTGCATTTACACTAAAACATTTTGGGGCAAAAGTGAGTCAGAAAATTCCGAGTGCTTAAATGAGTCTAACTTATAGAATTGTAGCTAAATAAAATACCGAAATAGACTGAAATACGAGTCGATTGGTTTTTGAATTGCTCTAACATGCTGTTTTTATGTTTGGTTTTGTAGAATTCCAAATCCGCGTGTTGGGAGTTCGAATCTCTCCACCCCTGCCACATCTTCCCTTAGGGGATATGAAAAGCCTCAACTTCGGTTGAGGCTTTTTGCCATCTAGTATTATGAAAAATAGAGATTTTCAGATCTCCTACCTATCAACCCCATCAAAAGCTCATCAAAAGCTCATCAGAAGCGCTCATAAAGCCTCTCCAAAATACTTCCGGTACATATCCTGAACTTTCAGCTTCAACCTCGTGGTGAGCTATACAGCTATGAATAGCGCTTGCGGCTACTTAGGGTGAATATTGCCAACAAACACCTTTCATAGAAATTCGACAACGGTATGGTCCATATCCGGTCATGTAGTTGGAGTCGGTGGCCGATATAATATTTATGGTTTGGTAGGAAATACGATTACATTATTTGGTATGCACCCTGACTGATTTTCGATATCCCACTCTTCGTTAACGGTATTCATCTCTAAGGTGCGGTGTTTTTCAAGGTAGTTGTCATCATTTGCTTGCTTATTAAGCAGCTTCTCT
>NZ_JBFSTC010000211.1:0-1697 GCF_041466605.1 Vibrio sp. 10N.247.310.17
AAACTCACTCTACCTTTTACCCAGAAATCAAGCTCATCTAAGCGGAGAAGAGCCCTTTCCCTCATGCCTAGAGTTCTAACTTTGTCCCCAAATTCCTAATCCACTAGACCACTAGACCACTAGACCACTAGAGACTGTTCTTCAAACACAACTACGCACGAATACGTTGTTTAAGTGTTTCTAAGCTATTGAATAGTATAGAACAAAATAGAAGTTCTTGATTGATAACGTGCCTCGAATAGGAGGCAATGTGTGTTTGCACGGTTTTTAACTAGAAATTATATCAAAACTGAATTATATACATATTTTTCAGTTGGTTAGAGAGGGTGCTTAATATATGCTAAATACACCAATTCGTGCTGGCACGATATTAAAATGTTATATGCCAACAAGTAAAACCCTAACATTCTCAAGGATGGTGAAGAATGGTAAGTAAAAACAGCACATTACAAATGAATTTTGTAATGTTAATCGTCTTTTTGGGCTGTGCAGGTGTTTCGTTCCCATATCCTGTCATTGCCCCATTATTTTTAGGCGGTGAAACAACGAGTTTGACCCAGTGGTTAGGGTTGTCTCCAGAAATATTATTAGGGTTAGTCATCGCTGCTTATCCGTTGGGGATGGTTATTGGTAGCGCTTTACTCGGTTCAATTTCTGATAGTTTTGGTCGAAAAAAGCTATTAAGCATTTCGTTAGTATTTTCTGTTTTAGGTTATTTGTTGTGTGCATACGCGGTAGTTATTGAGAGCTATTTAGTATTTTTGCTTGCTCGATTTGCAATCGGTTTATGTGAGGGTAACGTTTCTGTAGCGCGTGCAATAGCCTCAGATTTATGCGAAGAAAAGGATAAAACGGTTGCTTTATCAAAGATAAATGCGGCTGTGTATAGCGGATTATTGGCTGGTCCTATTTTAGGTGGTTTAGCAGGCTCTCAATCAACAGAGTTTGTTTTTGTACTCGCTGCGATGGTTTATATTTTATGTTGGTTAATCGTTTTATTCTTAGTTCAAGAAACTAATACCGTGCATGCTGTCAAGTCTGTACTGCCAAATGTTAAACTGTTTAATAACAAGTTATATTTCCAACTATTACTGATTCAGCTTTTAATGGCTATAGGTACAAGTGGTGCGTACCATTTTATCCCTGTTTGGTTGACGAGCGTTCAAGGTTTTTCTCCAACTGAAATCGGTTTTTCGGCGGCAATAATGAGCGCTTTAATGATTTTAAGTAGTTTGAAGTTAGTCCCTAGAGTTTCCAACAAACTAAATAAAAAACAAATTTATGTCGTGTTTGGTTTGACACTCTCATTGCTTTATTTTTGCATGGTAGTGTTAACACCAAATCTATCACTCTTTGTATTTTTAGTGACCGGCATACCAATTTCGATTTTAAGTGGTGCATTTCCCGCTTACGTTGTACAAAAATTAGGAGAAGAGCGTTCTGGGCTATTGCTTGGTAGTTTATCTTCTATGACGAGTATAGCTTCGGTTCTGGTGGCGCTCGGAGGCTCTATGTTGTTAACTTTCGACCACGCTGCGCCTATCGCTGTTTCTTCATTGTTCTGTTTTTTAAGTGTTGGTCTATTTATGTTTGTGTTGAAAACCACCTCAGAAGAATCGCTATTGGAGCACCGAGTTAAAGGCATATAACTAATAAGGATTAAGGTGTTGCGTAGCCAACACTAAATCCCAAGTGTT
>NZ_JBFSTC010000212.1:0-1689 GCF_041466605.1 Vibrio sp. 10N.247.310.17
GTGAATATTCTTTTGGCTCAAAGTGGTCGAGTGATTGGCTGTCGGTTTCTTTTTTATCATTATAGTTGATGGTGTCTAATTCATTCTCTTGATGAGAAGAGTGTGCTTCACTTAATTCAATATCATGCGCGCTGTTATCCCTATCTAACTTATCAATGCACGATTTGATGTCATCTTTTAGGTTATCATCTGACATGAATTGAATGTCTCGGCCATGAAAGTTCTCGACGATTTTTTCAATGTTGTTCGGGTTTAAATCGTGATTGCCATGATTTAATACAATAATGATGTTCTGTCTCAGCTCATCGGTAGAGATGTTTTGAATGTCGTTCTTATGATTGAGGTTAATAATATCAATCTGTCCTTGGGTTTGGTCTCGAATTAGAAACGATTGTTCAATCGATGTGCTGATGATGGTGGTGTTTAAATTCTCCCCTTGATGGAATCTTGTTAATTGTTTGGATTTCGTCCCTAGGGTTCTTGGGTTAATGTCTAGGGAGGTATCTTTATTTCCTTGAGTGTCTAAATAGGTCACTTCAATGGCTTTGGTTTCGCCTTCTTTATTGTGGATGTTGGTTAGCATTGCAGGGTGAAGGGACCTATCTTCGGATGAATAGACCGCAGAGTGGAATTTTACATGGTTGTTTTCGATGTTATTGACACCGAGCTTGTTTAAGTACGTTTGGGCGAGCGTGTTATCAATAGGTAAGCTTTGATTTATATAATCTTTAGCTCTTTCTTCAAACTTCGCAATATGCCTAGGTGTGGTGTTGAGTAATTTTTCGTGCTTACTGTTTTCCTCCAATTGATATTTGTCCGGTTCGTTTAGCATCTTGTTCGCTTCATTCATCGCTGCTTTATAGCCCATTTCCTTATGACTCATTATAAGGTTAATCAATGCGCCTTTTTCGCCTGTGGTGTAGTCTTTAAAATACCCACGATATTCTCCAGTTAGGGTCACTTTAATCGCCGATTTTCCAAGGCCAAAGGTTAAATAATCCCGGTCTGATTTGGATTGATTCGGCTGGCCTAATAACTGAATGGCGAGGCTTTCGGTGTATTTTGGTAGCTGCGTATTGATGTGCTCCCTAAATGTGTTGTAGTCAAAGTCACCGCTTTTATTTTGGAACCGAACGTCTTCGTGAGGGAGGGCATTTCGGTTAAAGTAGGTGGTGTCTTTGGGGGGCGTTTGGTTGAGGGTTTCTATTGCACTGGCTTTATGACTTTCTTTAGAGAGCCAGCTTTTGACCAGTTGTTTGGTGTTGTCGGTATAGAGGCGAATGTGCTGGCTGGCACGGGTCACATCGATACCGGCGCGTCTTAAATTGGTCAGCGCGCCTTTGCTTTGAATGGCGCTAATGACGTGTTGATGAGTGGATCCTTGCGCCATGTCTGCGGTTCGACTGTAGGCGTAGTCCCAGTGCCCGTCTTTAAGCGCATTAGGGTTAAGGCTGAGTGTTTGTCCTGTCTTAGATTGAGCGATAACACTGTCTGTATTCGCTTGCGTGATGCGGTACTCCACGTTGGCTTTAATGCCGCGCTCTTTATCGGTAAAACGGGTGATGATTTTATCGCCGGTTGAAAGTGGCTTTTCTGACGTAGAGAACAGGGTGGTGAAACGGTGATCACGGTTACGCGGTAAGAACGGCCTTGTCTTACCTGTACTTGCGTCTTGAAGTGTTACTACGC
>NZ_JBFSTC010000213.1:0-1622 GCF_041466605.1 Vibrio sp. 10N.247.310.17
TAAAGCCTTATATACCAAGCGTTAACGGCACGATTTTAGTATAATCAATGCCATGGAAAAGACGCCAAATATCAACCCAGAAAGCCAAGATATTGCCGAGCTACAAGCGATGGTGAAAGCCCTGATGCTCTCGCAAGAGCAGAAGGAATCGCAATGGCAACAAGAGCGCCAATCGCTGCTTGAACAACTCAAACTCGCCTTCGACCGCCAGTTCGCTAAACGCTCGGAGGCGTTAAAGCCTTACGATGAATCACAAGGTGACCTCTTCAACGAAGCGGAATGTGAAGCCGTTAAAGAAGACGAGGTTGAGGTAACAACCACAACGAAAAAGCGCGGTAAACGTAAACTTCTGCCTAAGACCTTACCTCGTGAGGTTATCGAACTCGATGTAGACGACCATGAAAAGCAGTGCGCTTGCTGCAATCATAGCCTGCATAAAATCGGGGAAGACCGCAGCGAGAAGCTAGAGTTCACGCCTGCGGTACTCAAGGTGTTGGAATATGTTCGCCCTAAGTACGCTTGCCGCCAGTGCGAGAAAACAGGCGACAGCAGCCATATCGTTCAGAAGCCATCCCCTCAGAGTCTCATCCCTAAAAGCTTCGCCACAGAAAGCTTGCTGGCCAACATCATTCTTGGCAAATACCAGTATGCGATGCCACTTTATCGCCAAGAATCGCTGTTTACCCAGTCGGGTATCGAGTTATCACGCACCACCATGGCAAGGTGGGTTATCCAAGTCAGCGAGAAGTTCGCCCCGCTGTATGCCGCCTTGAAGAAGTACCTACTTCAGCAAGTGGTGGTTCAGGCGGATGAAACGCCGCTCAATGTGCTCAAGGAAGAGAAGAAGTGTTATATGTGGCTCTACTGCTCGGGCGCTGACTCGCCCGAAGCCGCACTGCCTAATGTGAAAAATATTGCCTTGTACGACTACCAAAACAGTCGCGCGAGGGCGTGTCCCGTGGAATTTTTATGTAACTACAACGGTTATCTACAAACCGATGGCTACGCGGCTTATGATGGTCTGCATCAAGTCACTAATGTGGGGTGCTTAGCGCATGCTCGGCGCAAGTTCATGGATGCGAAGAAGCTTCAAGGGAAAGGTAAATCGGGCAAGGCTGATAAGGCGCTGGCTAAAATCCAAAAACTCTACGGGATAGAATCACGCTTAAAAGGTGCGCCTGCCGAAGAGCGAAAAGCAGAGCGTCAAGCGTATGCCAAGCCGATACTGGATGAGCTTTATCAATGGATGACAACCCAGAAGGTGATAGGCTCTAGCCCACTAGGCAAAGCGATAAAATACACGCTCGGGCAGTGGTCAAAGCTCATTCGTTATATCGACGATGGTCACTTATCTATTGATAATAATCGCGCTGAACGCGCAATTAAACCACTGGTCATTGGCAGGAAGAACTGGCTGTTCTCTAATACACCAAACGGTGCTGATGCGAGCGCGATGCTTTACAGCATCATCGAGACCGCGAAAGCCAACGGCCTTATTCTTTACGACTACATGGTCAAGTGCATGAAAGAGTTGGCGAAAGCAGAGCCTGATATCGACGCACTCCTACCTTGGAACTTCAAACACTGACAAGTCGCCCCGTGGGTTCGTGGGGCGGATACAG
>NZ_JBFSTC010000214.1:0-1614 GCF_041466605.1 Vibrio sp. 10N.247.310.17
TCAAGCATAAAAAAATCCCCATCAACGTTGTTGATGGGGATTATCTGCTAACTGCTATATCGTTCAAGTCTTCTTAAACGATCGGCATTAAACACAGAGGTTGGTCTTTAAAATTTAAGTTTGTTCTAAATGACTATCGAAACTGTTTTGCTTCAGGAAGAAACTCAAAACCGGCAGACGCAAGTTTTGCAGTCAATGCAGCTTTGTCGATTTCATAGAAGTTGACTACTCGATCTAAATCACCACCGAAGTCGTCACGCAACTTCATGTTGACGATGCTCATCAACATCACAGGATCCATCTTTTCAAAGTTAGCGAGGTTCATATTAGTCCTCGAAATCTGAGATCAGTAGATTCGCTGCGGCAAATGCAGCACGATCTCTTGCTTCTTTAGGAAGAGATTCATCTGCAGCAAGGTCGTTCAATGTTTTTACCGCGCAGGTGATCGCTTTAGGGATATAGCCTTGGTCGCCACTGCCAATTTGAGAATACAGTTCACGCACCAAATCACAACAATCGTATACTTTCATTTTTATACCTAACCAAATGATAACTGATCTCAATATACACATAGAGATAAGCAAAAACAAAGTGGATCTGACTAAGTTCAGAGTTAGTTTGTTCTTGCTCAATATCTCATTCTGTTGATGCTCAATGTATCACTTTGCTAACTTGTTACTTAGCGTGATACTTGCGGTTTAGCGTGATATTTACTGATGCGCTTAACTAGAGATCTGCTGTTCAAGCTGATGAGTGACTTCATCAGCTAAGTTGAGCTGCTTTGCTAACTCTTTGAGGTAAGCCTTCTCCATAAAGTTCTGCTCATCCGCTACAATCAAAGAGGCTAAGTAGATCTCACTCGCTTGTTGAGGTGACGTTGCTAATTGAGCAATTTCACTTGGATCGAGTGGTTTGTGCAGCTCTTCAGAGACCAATTTAGTCAGTTGATAATCGGCGCCCATATTTTCGACCGCTTGCTCGATCTTTGCCATCTCCTCTTCATCGACATGACCATCGGCTTTGGACACAGCAATCATCGATCTTAGAATCAGTACGCTATGGTTTGAATCGGTCTCATCAAATTGAGCTTGTTCGTTATTCGGTGTTTGGCCTTGTTTAGACTGATAGTCGTTGTAGACCTTATAAGCCAGGGCACCCAGTGCCGCTGCGCCACCAATACCAGCGGCTTTCTTACCCATTTTCTTGGTTTTCTTCGAGCCCATAACGCACCTAACAGTCCTCCGCCAACTGCGCCTGCACCGAAGGCTCCGAGTGTACTTTTACTGCTACTCTTGCCATTGCTGCCTTGAGAAAGGCCACTTAAACTTGAAGACCTTTCTGAAAGTTTCTGAGTACCTTGTTTTACGAGATCTGATTTAAGTGCTTGGTTCAGTAAGCTTTTGATATCCATCGATACCTCCAATGGTGAGCATGTCCAAAAAGTTGATGACACCAATATACGGATTTAAAGATGAACAGGGGATTAACTTACGTTATTTACTCTACTGATAAATAGAAGGGAGTTTGAAGCGAAATGACAGGCACAAAAAAGGCCACCTAATGGCTAACACTGATCATTTAAGCATTTTCCTGATCAGTTGAACGATCCTACAG
>NZ_JBFSTC010000215.1:0-1593 GCF_041466605.1 Vibrio sp. 10N.247.310.17
TTTGATACAGCGAGATAGCGTTATTGGCTTTAAATCCCTGACGGCTTGATACGCGGTTAAGCATCACTACTTTACTGCTCGATTGTTTGGCTTTATCGGTGAGGGCTAACAATTCATTCGCGCTCATCTTATTGGCGTCATCAATGAGCAAGACGTCTTTATTGGTCAGCGGCGTATCGCTTTGCAATAAGCTGTGGGTGGTGTGGCGCTGCTCTGGTGAGAAGGTATTGGCTATCCACGCGCCAAGCGTTTTGCTTTGTCGCTGTAGGCTCTCCATCCCTTCCGCTTTTGTTTTGGCGCTTTGTGAGACGAACTGGACGCGTTTACCACTGTGATTGCCTACATTGAGTAGCAGTTGCGCAATATCTTGTGATGAGCCGTGTACATTGACCACATGGAACTGTTTGGTGGATTGGTACAGGTCGGTCAAGATGCGCTGCTGGTTTTCAGGGATAGCGAGCTTGTTGAGCGTGTTCGATTCAACGTGGGTACGCATGTGATGTGCCCGTCCTTGTGTGCTGTCGATAAGCGCTTTCTCGTTATCAATTAAGCCTTTGGTGGTGTATTGCCCTTTCTCTCCTAAAGGTATGAGTGTGCCATTTTTAATCCATTCATCGGCGATGGTTTTTACTTCAATGGCATTGGCTTGAATACCCCCTTTGGTAAAGTCAGAAACGGCCAATTCAACGACTTTTTCCAAGCGAAGGGCTGTATTGTTTTGTTCAAGATGAGAAACAGCTCGTGCCAGGGCTTCTTGAGCGATTAAGGCTGGCTGAAATTCTTGTTTAGTGAATTGTTGTGCATTCTTTACCAACTCTTCGGGCTTGTACCCCATATCTTTAATTTGTTGCTGCCACTTTGTGGTGAGCTCACCGGTGCTCAGGTAAGTTTTACTTTTGCGTGTATCAAGTGCTGCCATATCCCTTGCTGCTTGTGTGTCTCCAAAGTTTAAGGCTTGTTGGTTGATTTGCTGCGTTCGAGTGGAAGAGTTTTCGATGAGAGGTTGCGGTACACCAGATATGTCTATCTGTCCATTGCCTAGCCCATGGGTTTGATATCCAATGCCTTCAACGTCATGCGCTATTTTGCTGTGAAATAACGCCGTGTAATATTTTTGGAAGTTATAGATGCGCTCGCCAGTCCCGTTAATCACGCCCCCTTTTTGCTTAATGGTTGAAGCGAGTGAGCGAAGTTGTCCATCCTGATCTCGTGTCATATTTGGCGCTAATAAGTGGTAATGAAGCTGCATGTCGTTTTCACGGCTGGTCTTATGGCCAATAGCTGCGAAAATCATGTTACCTGTATTGATGTATTCACGTTCCCCTTCTTTATTGGTTGACGTGACTTGTGCGGTGTCTTTTTCAATTTCATCGGCGACAAACTTAACGGCGTCCTTGAGTATGCCGAGTAAGCGCATATCACCACCACCTAATGCTGCAATGGAGAAGCCTTTAGATACGGACAAAGTCAGATCTAAACCGCATTTATGGTTATCTCGTTTCCCTTTAATGGTTTCATCCCCAAGGTTGCCAGAGAGCACCGATTCTAGGGTGGCTTGCTCTACGGGTTTACCCGCCAGTCCCGCTTCGATGG
>NZ_JBFSTC010000216.1:0-1572 GCF_041466605.1 Vibrio sp. 10N.247.310.17
TTGCTAACATCCCAGTCACCATATACGGTGCTGGAGTACCAATTTTATCGAGAAGCAAACCTGAAAAGTAGGCGAGGAAAAGTGGGAGAAGTATCCAAAGGTTGTCTAAGGAAATAGCCGGCCCAGGAACTGGTGAATTGTCCGCTGAGACAAGAAGAGCGGAAGCTATGATTAAGAAAATGAGTCGAACTGTGTGAGTGAAAATCACTTTACTAGAAGGTGAATTGTGATTTTCATTAATGACAAGAACCGAGGCCATCGCTCCCGGGACCGCCCCAAGTAGGCTTTCATATTTTGACCATTTCTCTCGCTTAGAAAGCCAGAGATACGAGGTGAGAACTTGTGCGGACATACAAAGGACGAGTCCCACAAAAAGTAATATCGGATAACCCTTGGAAAGAGTCTGCATAGGGACGATTGAGCCCACTGTGGCACCAAGGATTAACTGTACTCCGGTCAATGTGCTTTTGGGAAGAGCTAGAGTAAACCCTGTTTTTACCGTTAACAAAAGAGCAATCAGGGCACCGAACATTACACCTAGTGGTATCTCGAAATATGTAAATAAGAGCGAGCCAACCAAAGCTATGAATGAGGCTAGATACATGTTTTGGTTTCCCCTTTTTTTAGCTTGAAGGATGACAATAAAGTGGAGATTTGGTTATTAATCATATCTATGTTATTGACTATGTAAAAATCACCACAAGTTATCCGCCCAAGAGCATACAAGCCCATTTGAATATCACCAGTTTCTGACTTAGCAGGATATCAAGTACCGGATTGCTTCTATCGAGTGAACGTTGTATTCCTGTAGCATTGATGATGAAATCAAAGAAGTACTCCTTTTCTATCTGTCTCTACACAATATTGACCATTGTCTAATCGTTGAGCAAAGTCACTGGCAAGGTAAGATGTATCAGTGCCCGGAATGGAAACCTGATGAGGAAGCTAGTTCCACCCTTGTAGGAGTGGAACTATGGTCGATAATTAAAATGGACAGCTCATATAATCCTGAAGGATTATCTTTTTGGGAGACATTTTGCAGACAGCAGCCTAATTGCCTCTAAAAATCAGTGCGCATGTAGTGCAACTAAACTTTGTGACACAACGAGTAAGACAAGAGTACGAAGAGATATTAATGATGTTAGTGGTCTTTATCATATATACCAATGTCTTTTTTTAAATGGTCAGAAAGGTGTCTCACATCGAGAGATGCATTTTTATTTTTTCCACTTTTAAAATTATACCTTTTAAATTTAATCCGCAGATAGCGTAAATAGTCTCTAAACTTCGATTTTTTTTGAATTGTTTTCACTGACTTTTCATTTTTCATAGCAACGCACTCTTTTTTATAAGAAAAACCATAATTTTAACGACCAAAATTAATTGAAATTAAGTATCTTTAAACCCAGAAGCTTCGTCTTCATGAGAAAGTTGATTTGATACTAATTATGTTTACTTTAGGGACTGCTGCTCCTTTTCTCTTCAGTGAAAATAGTTTTATTTGTCTTTCCATGAAGAATGATCCGCACCAGAAGTTTTGGACACTGAGTTAAGTGAGTACAATCACTAACG
>NZ_JBFSTC010000217.1:0-1448 GCF_041466605.1 Vibrio sp. 10N.247.310.17
TGGGTAGTGTGGCGCTGCTCTGGTGAAAAGAGCTGACCGACCCAGGCGCTGAGTGTTTGACTCTTGCGCTGTACGCTCTCCATGCCCTCAGTCTTGGCTTTCACGCTTTGGGAGACCAATTGGACACGCTTACCGCTGTGATTGCCTACATTGAGTAGCTGCTGCGCAATACCCTGTGATGAGCCGTGTACATTGACCACATGGAACTGTTTGGTGGAGTGGTACAGCTCGGTCAGTATACGCTGCTGGCTTTCAGGGATAGCGAGCTTGTTGAGCGTGTTCGATTCAACGTGGGTGCGCATGTGATGCGCACGACCTTGTGTGCTGTCGATAAGCGCTTGTTCGTTATCAATTAAGCCTTTGGTGGTGTATTGCCCTTTTTGACTGAGTCCTATCAAGTCGCCCTGTTTAATCATTGCATCCGCGACTTTTTTGATATCAAGGGCGTTGAGTTGCACGCCGCCTTTGGTGAACTCTGAGGCGGTGAGTTCAATGATTTTTTCAAGGTGTAACGCAGTGCTGTATTGCCCTAGATGGTCAATGGCTCTGCTGATCGCGGCTTTGGTTTCACCGAGTGGCGGGGTATTTTGCGCTTCCTTTACTTGTTGCGCCATGGTGACAAGCTCTGCAGGCTCATACCCTTGCTCTTTTACGGTGCTTTGCCACTGTTTGTTGAGGCTGTCACTGCTCTGGTAGGTTTTGCTTTTACGAGTATCGAGGTTTGCTACGTCTTTCGCCGCGCGCGAGTCAAAGCCTAAATCGAGTGTGCGTTGGTCAATTTGTTGTTTGCGAGTGGACGACGCATCAAGAATAGGCTGAGGGACACCGCTGATTTCGAACTGACCGTTGCCGACGCCTCGCGTGGAATAACCGAGGGTTTCTGCCTCTTTAGCTAATTGGCTCTGGTACAAGATACCGTAGTATTTTTGGAAGTTGTAAATGCGCTCGCCAGTCCCGTTAATCACGCCCCCTTTTTGTTTTAGGCTGGTTGATAAAGCGCGTAAATCTCCTTCTTTATCGCGCGTCATGTTAGCGGCTAGCGCGTGCGAATGCACTTGCATGTCATTTTCACGGCTGGTCTTATGGCGTACGACTGCAAATAGCATCGAATCCGTATTTTCGTATTCTTGAACGCCTTTCTCATGGGTGACTTTGACTTGTGCTACGTCTTTCTCCAGCTCTGTTAAGGCGAACTTCACGGCGTTATTGTGCGCTTCAATGAGGCGGCTATCTCCGCCAATAAGCGCAAGAACGCTGAGGGATTTGGGCGCAGAAAAGGTCAGGTCGAAGCCCGATTTATGATCATCTCGTTTTCCTTTAATGGTTTCACCGCCAAGACTGCCTGAGAGTACCGATTCTAGGGTGGCTTGCTCTACGGGTTTACCCGCCAGTCCCGCTTCGATGGCCAGCTTGCCATGCCAGAAGGTGTTTTCTTCTTGGTCTTTTTC
>NZ_JBFSTC010000218.1:0-1418 GCF_041466605.1 Vibrio sp. 10N.247.310.17
CAACACCTATCATTTAAGGTGTTTAGATCGCACAGTGTAGCGAGTCTTACTAAAACGAACGGTCCTATCTTTGGGCCGTTTTTGTTTTTCGGGCAAAATATAACGTTTCACTCGCTCTCTCATAGCTCGCAGCTTTTTGGGAACCGAACCTGGGGAGGCGATAGCACACCACATCAACTCATCTTGAATATCTCGAAGTGCCATCGTAAAGCTTATCCTAAGTGGCGAGACTTCAGCCTCTTTTGCTATTCGGCTAATCTCCAGACGGATTAAGTTATACGCGATAAGGATACCCCATATCTCTTGCTCTACACCCTCTACAGATTGACTGCGGAGCAGGATTTCATCTTCAAGCATGTCATGCTTAATCTCGCCATAGCTATTCTCGATTTCCCACCTTTCGAAGTACACATCTAATAATGATTTTAAACTGTATTTTCTATCTGTTAGAGAAGTCAGCAGCCCTTGTATATGATTGGGTTGTTGTTCAACGTCATCGGGATATAGAGTTAGCCTAGCTTTCCACGTTTCTGGGAGACTCGGGTCTTGTTTTCTAGCCTGGGGAGAGACTTTCATCTCCACAATCAGATCTCGCCCATCATCATCGAGCTGCTCGATGATTTCATATTTCACATTCGACTTTATTGGTGTCATCCAGTGGCTTGTTCCATGCTCTTGTTGCCAGTTAAGCATAAGTTCTGCGCTCAAGTAGCAACGGTCAAAAATGGTCAATGAATTCGGAACTGCTGATGAAATTAAATCTTTTGCATAGCTGATTTCACCTTTAGAACTTTCCCCAAAAGCCACATCATGAATAAGGCGACTCCGTAGTGATGTGAGTGCGCACATTCGAACGATTGGGTACTCAGTGTGCCTGTCTTTTCGGTAGTAAACATATTGATAATGCTCAGCTAAGCTTGGGTTATCGTGAGTTCTAAACTGTGTGCCATCGATTGAAAATAGGCTCAAACCATTCCATTTATCACCCGCATCTTCCGACTGTGTCCAATGCTTTGCTGTGATTGAGAATAATGACTTTAAAGGCTCAGCGGTGAGGCGTTTTCTTGCCTGAGGAATTGCACTAGGTGCAATCGTTTCACCCAATGAATTAGACAATTTGAGGTCGAGCTTATCGAGTACATCGGTAATCGGTCTATCTCGATATAAACCAATACCAACGACTAACCATACAACGAGTTCTGCGGGTAGCTTTCTACGGCGCATACTCGCTTTGTTCGTTTCAGATAAAGCTTGGTTTATCCAATCTAGCGGAAGGTCTTTTTGAAACAAAGAAAGAGATTCTGGATTAGCAAAATCGTCAACATCGATTAACCAGTGTGACAGCATAAAAAATACCCTTAAACAAAAGTGCTTAAGGGTATTGTTAACCATCTGTAGGATCGTTCAACTGATCAGGA
>NZ_JBFSTC010000219.1:0-1400 GCF_041466605.1 Vibrio sp. 10N.247.310.17
TTTTGTCCAGAGGCTTCATAGACCTGAATTTTGACTCGTGGCACTTTCTAACTCAAAAGTGTCTTATTGGCTTCATGAGGTGCATAGTTAAGCACAATACTTTCTGAAATTAACGTTACCATAAGGTATAAAATTCCTGCTATGGCATCTCGTTTAGTGCGTTAATCTGGTGTTTCAAACCATCTATAAAAACATCAACATACCTATTAAAACTCTCATCCATCGGTTTGTCATAGCCATTTTGCCAGCGTAAAATGAAAGAAGCATTCATCATTTGAGGTAGAAAACGAGTTAAGTTTGGATACTCACTATTTTCTACCTTCTTAGCCTCCCCTCTTAACTTAGCTTCCCATTCATCCGCATTATCTAGCGGTAAATGACCGAACTCCATGGTTACGAAACCACACATTGATGCAATTACTGTGTTGTACATAGGGACTATATGAGACGGCGGACAATTTGCATCCAAAAGAGCAGCTATAATTCCATCTAGCAATCTAGGATCTTGATACGCATTTGCCAGAAGTCGCCCTCCTATCAAATCTGCGATGTGGGGATGGTGTTTTACTGCACCTCTGTAGTTTTGGAATAACAGGGTCAACCAGACGTGCCAATCCAGGTTACCGTAGTTAGGTGTGACACTAGACATCACTGTATTTGCAATTTCACCTAACAGTGTGTTTTTGTTTTTAAAATACCAATAGATAGCTGTTGGATAGGTATCTAACCGTTTAGCTACGTCTCGAATACTAAACGTATCGATTCCTTTCTCCGCAATAAGATTCAGTGCTACCTCGATTATAATTTCCTTAGAGAGAGGTGTTGTATTTGCTTTTCTTTTCATAAAGGTACCGCTATCTATAAAGTACTTGCTAAAGGGAGGTCTGCTTTTTAGACAGATTGAACGAACTTCTAATGTTAAAAGTATCGTAAACAATATTTAATTTGGTAATCAAGCGGCTACCTTTGTCGACTTCTAACACATCGACAACATTAAAAGGTGCAGGTTCACCATTGGCAAGTGTCCAGTCAAAGTAGAACCAGATAGATATCAAATCTGTACAGTCACGAGTTGATTTCCCTTCCATTACGCCCTTCAAGGTTAGCTTTGAACTGCTCGTATCTTCAAACAATTCAGGATAAAAGTCTGCTGCCTTACGTTCACCGTAAAGTGGTGAACTCACCAACGCATCTGGCGTGAAAAGCGATAGTACTTTTTCAATGTTTGCTTCTTCAAGTGCTTCAAGGTATTTGTTTGCTATCGTATTGGCATTCATGATTTTACTCTATTGTTCAGTGTGCAATTCTATATTGTACACTGAACAATAATGAGAGCAAGCTTGAGTTTGTAGCTGTTTAATAGAATGAAAGGTGCTGCATTAACAATGAATGCACTCCTG
>NZ_JBFSTC010000220.1:0-1348 GCF_041466605.1 Vibrio sp. 10N.247.310.17
GGCTCTTCTCCGCTTAGATGAGCTTGATTTCTGGGTAAAAGGTAGAGTGAGTTTCTAGGATTGAGGTTTGTCTAATCTTCAATTTAAAGTAATCAGTATCCCTTACTCCTCGAGCTCTCCGCCTAAGAAGGCCTATCGATACATTCCCAGCTTCAACTCGGGCATTCGTTAGCCTATATTTTGCATAATTGCAGATCCCAACTCTTCTCTCCCAAAGCGCATCTGCAAAGTTGATGAGAGATAAGATCCTTGTATTTTTAGCAAGCTGGCACCACGCATCAAGCGCTGCGATCATCAAGTCAAAATTACGTTCATTCCATAAGGCTTGAAGCTGCTCTTTGAGCATATAAATAGTACAAAGTGTCTTATTGCTTTCAAGTAAATCATCCAGCCTATCTGACTGCTTATCGCTTAATTTCGGCGCATTTTTGAGGAGTAAAAATAGCGTCCCCTTAAGCATTTTTTTCTCGTCATGCGTTCCTCTCCTAAACGCTTTATTACGCTCTTTCCTTATCAGAAGAGAGTAGTTCTGCATAACGTGAAACCGGTCAAAAACGATGTCTGCATTCGGAAGAGCCTTTCTCACCGCTGATTGGTAAGATTGACCCATATCCATTGATACCGCTTGGATGCCGTCTCTCGTTTGTGGTGATAATTGTTCAAAAAAGTTGATGAGTACGTTTGAAGTCCGTCCATGATCAACCCAGATAAGTTGTCCTGAAACCAGATCATAAACAACGGTCATATAGTCATGGCCTTTAGCCCTGGCGACTTCATCAACGCCAATATGAACAAGGTTGGTCAACTTCTTAGGCTCTAAAGCGGGCAAGGTAGATAACAGAAATGCTTTATCGATATTTTTCACGGTTTCCCAGCGAATGTCTAAATGCTTAGACACTGCATGGATGCTCATATAGCGGCATAGTCCACTAATAAAGTGACAGAATCTCTTGGTATAGCGACCACCCTTATCAACAAAATCAGTGGCTTCAATCAATCTTCGGCCGAGCTTATCTCTCGTCTGAGCCAGTTCAATTTCTATTACGCAAGGGCGACCACTTACAGGTAAATCTGACAGGCGACGTTGAACATAGTGGTCGACGGTACGCGGTGCTCCAGTCTCAGGGTCAACGACTTTACAGCGTCTGTCTCGCTTGCATTTGACGAGTACTGAATGAGTGCACTCTTCGAGCGTTACAGACTGTACGGATTGACCTTTAAAATTAAATAGAGCGGAAGATAATAACGACAAACTACAACACTAAGATATAAGACAGGAAGTAATTATAAATCAATGCTTTATTGATTTTATTGTTAATTTATAGACTCATCTAAGCGGAGAAGAGCC
>NZ_JBFSTC010000221.1:0-1333 GCF_041466605.1 Vibrio sp. 10N.247.310.17
TATATGGAATCCACGTATTTACAAAGTGATTTTGGTAATAAAAGTTAAGATGCGGTCGTATATTCGGCTTCTTATTGAAGGAGCTACCTTCTAGCCTTTGATGTTTTGCGCACCTACTGTCCTTATCGAGTTAGCAGCTTGCTTAGCATGACAGAACGGCCAGGTTTTCAGTAGGTTGGTCTTACCTTTTATGCTTCATCATTTTGTAAAATTTTAGAATTTGTTAGTGATTAATTAGTAAGTAATACTGGTTTGTATTCAGTCTCATACCGAAGCATTGCCCACGCAGTCCGTACCACTTTGTTCGCCAGTGCAATGCAGGCCTTCTTGAAGCCGATACGATCTATGATACTCCTCAACCAAGCATCCTTTTGAGTCTTCGGTTTTTCGGGGAGTCGTCCAACGTAAGACATTGCACCAAGATAGAGAAGGGAGCGTAGCTCCTTCACTCCACCGCATTTATCGATCCCAATCATAAAGACCTTGCCACCTGAACTGTGTTGTTTGGGTGTAAGACCAACAAACGCTGAAGCTTGTCTTCCATTCTTGAACTGCTTTCCATCACCAAGAGTTGTATAGAGCATCGCAGCTGTTGTTTCACCAACACCTTCAATTTCCATTAATCGTTGGCATGGTTCTATCTGGCGGGTTAAAGCATTTTTCTCTTTTTCGAACGCGATGAGTTTTGCTTTCAGTTCTTTATATTGCTCCCACAACATGGACAGAACGGATACAACATTTGCTGGTATTGAGGTCTCTCCATCAAGTACTGTTTGAACCGACGCTTTTAAACCTTTTTCACCTCTAGGGTTTGCTATCCCGTAGCCCAAAATCGTCCCTCTAATGTGAAGCCCTAAGGAAACCACACTACGAGATAAGAACCTACGGCTGGTTTCTAATGAATGCATAGATTGTTGTTCTAATGACTTTGGACGGCTGTACTTGATACCAATTTGGATAGCGGCATTAGCGATAGCAAGGGCATCATTATGATCAGTTTTATGTCCTTCTAGGTAGCCTTTCACTTTCTTCGGGTTGATAATCCGCACTTCGTGTCCAAACTTTTGAGCTAACTGACCCCAATAATGACATCCGCAACACCCTTCCATTGCGACAATGGAAGGCTTAGCCTTGGCAAGAAACTCTTTCATTTTCTGTCGACTTAGAGGTTTATTGGACAGCATCTCACCGTGAACACTGATATGGCAGGCTTGCAGAACATTTTTTGCTAGGTCGATAGCGATAACATTTTTAGTCAACATATTGGAGCCCTCGTTATAATGGCACTCTGCTAAGTGTAGACTGGCAGAGAGGGAGTGGATTCCATACATCA
>NZ_JBFSTC010000222.1:0-1321 GCF_041466605.1 Vibrio sp. 10N.247.310.17
AATACGCGAAACGGGGTTGTTCTATCTTTAAATTTAATTACGCAACAAAGCCCGTTTAACGCTAACTCTTCATGGAATCCATTAATGTCAGGGTGTTTTATCAACATTATTATCTTGATAAAACATTGTTATTTAACCCAATTCACTGCTATAGCTAAATGTATCTTATTTGATTCAACGGAATGCTATCAATGAGTGATTTATGGATCCTTTAACGCAGGGCGTGTTAGGCGCTTCTTTGTCACAATCGGCAAGCAAAAAACAACATTTGGTTGTTGCTGGGGTATTAGGGCTGCTTTCTGGATTGGCACCAGATCTAGATGCACTGATTAAGTCTCAAAGTGACCCTTTGTTGGCGTTGGAATTTCATCGACAATTTACCCATTCACTCTTCTTTATCCCCATTGGCAGTTTGATATGTGCCTTGGTTCTGCATCACCTGATTGCAAAAAGGCGTGGGCTTTCTTTCAAACAAAGCTGGCTGTTTTGCGCTCTGGGCTATGGCACTCATGCACTGTTAGACGCTTGTACCACTTATGGCACGCAGTTACTTTGGCCTTTGACTAATGCGCGTTTTGCTTGGAATACCATATCAATCATCGATCCTGTTTATACGCTGCCCATCCTAGTTTTGCTTGTGTTTGCAACGTTGAAACGAGCACCTTGGCTAGCACGTGTTGCGTTTGCTTGGGCTCTAATTTATCCAACATTAGGGATGATACAAAGAGATAGGGCAGAGGCGATTGGGTGGCAATTAGCGGAACAAAGACAACACACGCCGATTCGATTAGAGGCAAAACCGAGCTTTGCTAATATCTTGGTTTGGAAAGTGGTATACGAAACAGAGGCTCATTACCATGTAGACGCAGTGCGGGTTGGCACATCGGTAAATATATACCCCGGAGAGTCGATCTCTAAGCTGAACGTTAGCAGTGATTTGCCTTGGCCTGAGCCAGACTCTCAACAAGCCAAAGATATTGAACGCTTCCGCTGGTTCTCTAATGGTTATATTGCTCAGGACCCAACGGACGAGTTGCGTATTATCGACGTCCGATACTCAATTGTACCGAATCAAATGAAAGCACTTTGGAGTATCAAGTTATCAAAATATGTTGATGCCAATTCGCATATAAAATACGAAACTCATCGAGACAACACCCCAGAGTCGAGACAGATCTTCTTCGATATGCTCATTGGCGATAAATGATCTAGTTCTAAACAGTAAAAAGGCTGAGTCAGATAATCTGCTCAGCCTTTTTTATTCGTTTGTCCCGTCCTGAAATGTGTTTACACATTGAGGACGAATTATGACTACTTCAAA
>NZ_JBFSTC010000223.1:0-1314 GCF_041466605.1 Vibrio sp. 10N.247.310.17
TTGTCCCGTCCTGAAATGTGTTTACACATTGAGGACGAATTATGACTACTTCAAATAGGACCTATGTTAAGCGCACTCAGCGTGATTACACACTAGGCTTTAAATTACAGATTGTCGCTGCTGTAGAAAGAGGCGATATGACATATAAACAAGCCCAAACCATTTATGGTATCCAAGGCCGCTCAACCGTTTTAACCTGGCTTCGAAAGCACGGTAAGATGGATTGGGCGCAAAATCCAAGGATGAATGCCATGCACCAATCACCTAAGCCTAAAGAATCACCTGCACAGAAAATAAAACGTCTTGAGAAAGAGTTAGAAGACGAAAAAATCAAGAATCTCTTTTTAAATAGAGTGGTTGATATTCTTGATGCTGAGCACGGAACCAGTCTCAGAAAAAAGTATCTAGCCAAGGAGCAAGAAGCCTTCAAAAACAGGAAGGAATAAGTTTAGTTCGAATATGTAAGCTATGCGGTATAACGAGGCAGAGTGTTTATCAACGAGAGAAGCGAATTCATCATCGTCAGTTAGAGCTTAAACCGATTAAAAAAATGGTGTTGGATATTAGGCGTTATATGCCTCGGGTTGGTACTAGAAAGCTCTATTTTTTGCTTAAACCCAAACTACAAGAACAAGGTATCAAGTTAGGTCGAGATGCGCTTTTCAACTACTTACGCGATGAACGATTATTGGTAAGACCTAAACGTAGTTTTACAAAAACGACCAATAGTAGACATTGGATGAAGAAACACCCGAATTTATTAAAGGACTACCAACCATGTAGTCCGGAGAGTGTGTTGGTGAGCGACATAACCTATGTTCAATCTGATGAAGGGGTTCACTACCTATCATTGGTTACGGATGCGTTTAGTCGAAAAATAATGGGCTATGAGCTGAGCAATGAAATGAAAGCGACGGATGTCGTGAAAGCGCTGGATATGGCTATCAAAGGGCGTCGATATCATCGTCCTTGTATCCATCATTCAGATCGTGGTCTGCAGTATTGCTCAGGTGTTTATCAAGATAAGTTGAAAAGTAGCGGCATAATGCCTTCGATGACAGATGGTTATGACTGCTACCAAAATGCCTTGGCAGAGAGGATAAATGGAATCCTGAAACAAGAGTTCTTACTTGATAAGTGTAAAAACCTCGGAGAGCTTAAACAACTAGTAAAAGAGTCTATAAGTACCTATAACAACATGAGGCCGCACCTTAGTCTCAGGATGAAAACTCCAAATGAGGTGCATGAAAAAAGCCAACAGCTGACGCTGTTGGCTTAGTAGAAAAACTGTCAACGTATTTTAGGACGAGACAG
>NZ_JBFSTC010000224.1:0-1280 GCF_041466605.1 Vibrio sp. 10N.247.310.17
AACGGCGGACTGTTAATCCGTATGTCGCAAGTTCAAGTCTTGCAAGGGGAGCCAATTAAAGAAAGCCGCATCATTGATGCGGCTTTTTTGCATCTAAAGATCCTAGCGAGCCTCCATCCCCCTCACCTTTCTAATAGCTCGTTCAGTCGAGAAACTCTCAGTCTTAATTTTCTTGTAAAACAATTAGGCTTTACTCTTTTGATTTAGCTTTAATCACCCAACGACATGTCGAAATCTTTCTAGCGAGCTTGTTACTTGTGTTATCTAAGAGTGAACCAAATAAGCGCTAGAATGGCTCTGTTGATGACTTAACCTGGGTGATATACGGTTTCACTCTTTATCGAAACTATCCACTATAATAGCCCCCATAGACGCGGGCATTGATATAACAATGACACGTTTAAACGAGACTATTGGATCGCTTAATAGAGGCAACTTATCCAAACATGTCAGGACCAAAGCAACTACCAACGCCGTCATAGCATAAGCAATAACAATTCTGAAAATAAACACCGGCATGCGCGCAACAACATTTTTTTGAAAGACACTTTCATAAGTATAAAAGCCTAAGAACACAGCTGATAATAAAAATAGCAGCAACAGATTAGCAGTAGGCAAAGTCTCCCCTAACTTCCAGGCTTCTTCGGAAAAAGAAATCGGTACAGCCAAAGCAAAAGATCCGACAAAGATCTGACTGGCATCTTCAAAGTTAAAACTTAATTTCATAGTTCGCCCCATTAGCTTTTAAGGCTTTATCTATTTGTTAAAATAATCACTAAAATATCACCCGATGATCTTTTTTTGAGTCTATTCTTACCAAGTGAACGATAACGCCCTTCTAGCTTCATATTAGTCGCAATAGCCAAAACATAGCTTGAATTAACCAGCAAGAAATCAATATGTTCAGAGTAAAGTGGTCAACATAACTAATTCATATCGAGTCAACAAACACATCAGAGTAGAAAAGAGACCCTAAGATACCTGAACCTAGAGCCAGAGAGTCTCGACCTAATTGGATGATAAATATCACTGCACGAATACGAGAAATTCTCTATTTCTTAGCATATGTATCCCACCGGCACCAATTTGGGCCCTTAATCTAGCGACTCTCTCCTTCAACCTGAAATATAGTCCACTTCCCCTTTGAGATACTTTTCAAACAGGGTGCTCAATACAATTAAGAGTGGTTTAAGCTTAATGCCTAACAAATAAGGATTAAGGTGTCGCGTAGCCAACACTAAATCCCAAGTGTTGAACAAGCCCGAAGCCACTTTATTAAG
>NZ_JBFSTC010000225.1:0-1243 GCF_041466605.1 Vibrio sp. 10N.247.310.17
TGATCTGCTCCAGTAAGACTGGACACCGCATTAAGCGACATATTGTTTTTCAAAGTTAACTGGGCTTAGATACCCAAGAGCACTGTGCCTTCTTGTTCGATTATAATCAACTTCGATGTATTCAAAGAGTGCTTGACGCATCTCTTCTCGGGTCATTATCGGCTCGTATTGGACGGCTTCTACTTTCATTGAGTGGAAAAAGCTTTCAACACAAGCGTTGTCCCAGCAATTTCCCTTCCTACTCATACTTTGCTTTAGATTATGAGCTGCGATTAAGTCGCGGTAGTCTTTTGAACAATATTGGCTACCTCTATCACTATGGATAATCACTTCTTCTGGCATACCTCTGCGGAACAATGCCATTGATAGCGCATCACAGACCAGAGTTGCGGTCATTCTGGTACTCATTGACCAACCAACTACTTGCCGTGAGTACAAGTCGATAACAACGGCTAAATACATCCAGCCTTCGCTTGTCGCTAGATAAGTGATATCTCCAGCCCATTTTTGGTTTGGTGCTGTCGCATTAAAGTCTTGCTCAAGCAAATTCGGGGCTACAGGAAGTCTATGCTTACTGTCTGTCGTACATTTGAACTTACGGGCGGCCTTCGCGACTAAGCTCTGGCGCTTCATGCTCGCGGCAATGGTTTTTACATCGTGCTTATTACCATTTGCCTCAAGTTCTTTTTGAATGCGCCTTGCACCGTCGCGTTCCTTTTTATCATCAAAGACTTCTCGAACTTTGTTATCAAGCTGCTTGCGGTGCTCGTTGCGTTGAGTGACTTTATGGCGATTATCAATCCAATAATAAAACCCACTTCGAGAAACCCCAAACACCTTAGCCATACGGATAATCCTATATTGCATCAGGTGTTCGAGCATAAACTCATAGCAATCTATTTTAGATTTTTCGCGAAGTAGGTGGCGGCCTTTTTTACGATATCTAGCTCTTCAGCTTGCTCTGCTAATAATCGCTTGAGCTTGGCATTTTCAGTGGCGAGTTCTCTTTCTCTATCGCTGATTTTCGCATCTTTTTTGACGGCTTTACGCCACCCATAAATTTGAGATTCATATAGTGAAAGCTGTCGTGCGGCGGCAGCGACACCGACTTTCTCTGCTAACTTAAGCGCTTCGGCTTTAAATTCAGGAGCATGTTTAATTCGTGTTTTCTTAGTTGTCATTGTTCACCTCGTTAGTGATTGTACTCACTTAACTCAGTGTCCAAAACTTCTGGTGCGGATCA
>NZ_JBFSTC010000226.1:0-1240 GCF_041466605.1 Vibrio sp. 10N.247.310.17
GATCTTATTCTTCGCGCTGAAAGATTAGAATGCGGGGTTTATGGCGCGTTTACGCTGTAAAACTGATTAGAAGATTTTTCAAACCAATATTTAGCTTTAGTGAAGTTCGTAGGTGTCCCATGCCCACGCTCATACATTTGAGCCAAATTATTTTGAGCATACATGTGGTTCTGTTCCGCAGCCTGCTTATACAAAGAGAAAGCCATCTCATAATTACCAAGCGTTGGAGATTGGCTATCATAAGATAATGCTAAATTATATATAGCATCCAAATTACCCTGAGCTACAGCCTGCTTGTACCACTCTTGTGCTTTGGGGTAATCCCTTTCTATAAAGTGGTATATCCAACCTATATTATTCATGCACGCTGGGTTGCTCACTTCAGGTGAAGTTAGATGCCAATCCAACAAGCTATTCAACGCTTTAGGGTTGCTATAATAATCAGAAGCTTTGATATCTTTACTGCAGCTTTTTTCTTCAAAAGAATAAATGGGTTCATGTTCAGTGCTCAAAATACTCACAGATTTTGGGCTACTTACACAACCCATGACTTGCTGGGTTAGCAATACGATGACTCCGGCTTTAAAAATGCTCTCCAAACCTATAACTTTTCCCACGAACCACAACTCCAAATTAATTATTCAGCAACGATACTATTGATCTCATCAATCTCTGCCATTGTGCCGCAAAAGCTGAGGCTTATTCAATCGAAATGCCGAAGATTACGATTCAACTTGAGTATAATTTCGATATGCAAGACGGCTGCCTTTAGAACATTCAATTATTGTAATGTTGATAACCAAATTGCACTCCTCCCAAATCTAGCCCTACACTCGATCTCGTTAGATAGCATCTCAGATATAAACTTCTCAAAAGAGAACTGGCCCAACTTGGTGACAAATCACATCGCTCAGCAATAAGTTGCGCTGTCACTTCTTCACCCTGCTTTATCGAATTAAATACCTTTAATTGGGTCTTGCTTAACTTCACCCATTTCACCTGGTGCGGGGCAAGTCGCGCAGCAGCCACTAAAGCGTGACTCACCTCACCTTTTTGCTCAAAATTACCCATACTAATACTGTCCTCTGCAATTATGATCTAGATGGTTTTTACTTGTTGATCTAATAGATCATTTTCAATGTGAACGTTTTTTAAAAATCAGCAATAAGACAGTCTCGCCAGCAATTTTTTAGGTTCATCGCGGATTAGCGGGAACTTAAAACAAAAACGGTAGTAAGTG
>NZ_JBFSTC010000227.1:0-1228 GCF_041466605.1 Vibrio sp. 10N.247.310.17
GACTTAAATCCGATCTCAAAAGGCGTCTTAGGGTTCCGCGCGTTCTCTTCTTCAACGACACGTTGATACAATTCAATCAAATCCAGCTTCCGATCCTTACGCTTACGGCGATACTCCGCATCGTAACTCGATTTATCGAGCGGGGGAGGGGAGGAGTCGTGTCCAGGCGTCTTCATAACATTCACCGTCCACGTTTAAAGCACACAGCACTTCATCCCGAGGGATAAACAAGCGGTGTGATTGAGAATGTGTTGTTTGGGCTTTAGCCCACGCCAAGGCTGAGTCAAAGGAGTCATATTTTGAGGTCCAATAGGTTTTTGGGGAGTGTTTAGATTGGTTGTCCAAACGGTGAAATTTCACGCTATCTCAACCGAAGAAACAAATCAAATCCCGTTTTTTAGACACAAAAAAGCCGGCTACTATTGGGAAGCCGGCTTTTTTGCAAGTGCTATATGGTCAGAGTACCACCTCTAACACACTCTAAATCTTAGAAAAAACACACTACATAGGGCACTACTGGTTAGCAGCCAATGTAGTGTGTTTTAACCTTAACGACCTAAAGCAAGTATAGCGCAGCGTCGCCTGATATTTCAATCTTTAAGTAACCTTGTGGTTTTTCCCTTTACATAATCTAAATAATACGCACGGATAAAAAACCGATAAATAACAAAAAGATAACAAATAACCTTAGAAAAATTTATAGCACATTGAGGGAGTGAAATTAAAATAATTAATATATTAATTATGCCTAATAACAATAGCGCCAACATTAAAACCCCATTTATTTTCTTTAAAATCAGCACCTTAATTTGGTGCGTATTATTTAGATTATGTTAAATTCAAGAAATGATAAGTAAGTCACAAACTCAACAAAATTAGACGCCAGTGAGCGATTACATGACTCATTGATGTTTCGGTCTAAACGAGAGCGTTTCGGTTTTTTCTATTTAGGAAGACTTTTGTATGAATTTTAAATCAGAATGTAGGGTTGAGAACAAGGAAGTCGGTATCGCTTTTAATCTCTCATCAAAGGCGAATAAAACGTTAACGCTCTCGGCGAAAAGAGCAGAGCGGGCCAAAAAGCGCGAAGGGAAACTTCGATTAGAAGATCACCTCAAACGTTTTCCTAATTGGTCGCTGTAACGAATGAGATTGCCGTCTGGGATTATTACCTCAGATGGCCTCGAAGGTGGGCTGCCTTCACGATTGCAAAAAGCGCCGCAGAGGG
>NZ_JBFSTC010000228.1:0-1227 GCF_041466605.1 Vibrio sp. 10N.247.310.17
AAAAAAGTTTTCAGCAACCGCATTATCCAAGCAGTTACCTTTTCTCGACATGCTTTGCGTTAACCCACTCTCTGCTACCTTTTTCTGATACTGTCGATGACGATATTGCCAACCTTGATCGCTATGTATAATTGGCTTTGAGTTGGGTTTAAGCGTTGATATAGCTTCCGTCAGCATATCCGTGACAAGCGGCAAGCAGGCATTTTTGGCCACTCTATAAGCAACCACTTCCTGAGTAAACAAGTCGACAACGGGAGATAAGTATACTTTCTGCTCTTTGACTTTGAACTCCGTGACATCCGTTACCCACTTTTCATCGGGTTGAGTCGCACTAAAATCTCTTTCAAGCACGTTGGGAGCCGCTTTTCCTGACTCTCCTCGGTATGAACGATACTTTTTAATCCTGACCGTCGATTTAAGGTTGAGCTGAGCCATAAGCCTTTGAACCGTTTTGTGATTAAGCACGAACCCCTGATTTTTTAGTTCCAAGTGAATACGGCGGTAGCCGTACCGCCCCTTATGTTCATGATAAATTGACTTTATCAACTGCAGCTCACGTTCGTAGCTATTTGGGCGCTTGCTCGTTTGAGCCTGATAATAAAAGACACTTTTTGCCAGCTGTAGAGTGTGCAGTAGGTGCTTCAACGGGTACTTGCCTTTAAGAGTTAGAGCTATGACCGCTTTTTCTTTGTTCGACGGTTTTTTTCCTGCTCCAACTCTTCCAACTTTTTTAGAACGGCATTCTCGGTTCGTAAGTAGACCAACTCCTCTTTTAGCTCCTCAAGCGTCATTTCATCATCAGGCTTAGTGGTACGTTGAGGTCGCTGTTTCATTGGGGGTCTTCCTTTCTGGTGCATTTTGAGCCCTTTGATACCGAGCTCATTAAATCTTTTGAGCCAGACTGAGAGTATCCCAGGGGATGAGAGGTTTAATACTGCGCTAGTGTGCGTGAGAGACCAATCATTCGTCCACATTAAATTCAATGCTTTTCGTTTTGTCTGAGCAGTAGTTGCATGGTTAGTTGGTAAAAATGAGTCAGTACCATGGATGGCAAAGACTTGAGCCCAGTACCGAATCTGTCTCGAAGAAATTGAATATTGTTTTGCTAAATAGCGAGATGACGCACCATCTAAGCATCGTTTAGCAACGATACATTTTAGCTCGTGGCTATATTTGGACATAAAAAGACCCCCAATAATTGGTGTCCAACTATTGGGGGTCAGTTCA
>NZ_JBFSTC010000229.1:0-1190 GCF_041466605.1 Vibrio sp. 10N.247.310.17
TCCCTTGGAGCACTGAAAATAAGTGTAACCCACCTCCGGAAATGGAGATATCCCCACTCGAAAAAGCGCTGATGGACGTGACCGGATGGAGCATTAAAGGGGTTCAATGCTTACTCAAACCGCTGTCGATGGGGGCGAAAATCCCCATTGATAAGCACACCACTCTCAGCCTTATCAACGGACGGTTGGGAGTCACTTAACCCACGCCAACGATGTGAATCAGGGGCATTTTAACTAACGTCGAGAGACAGGAACTTTTATGAACATATCTATCAACACTAAAGCGATTTATTTTTACAGCTACAATATGCCAGTTGTCGGTGAACAGATTTTAATCACCGAACAAAACTTATCGCATGAATGTAATTTTATTCCAATGAACGAGCTTGCCGCTTTAAATGCAATTAACAAGGGCGTGCCGTTTGTTACGGATGCAGGTGAGCATGTTCACGTACTAGGAGCTGCTCACTAACCACGAAGCCAACGTCGAGAGACAGAGGAAGACAATGAAAAGACTATCGCTTGAGGAGTGTCAGCGAGATTTAGCCGCCCTCGATGCGGCTGACAAGCTGACCGCCAGCCTGAAAGTGGAAATTGACCGTTTTAAAGAAATGGACACCGGCGCACTCATGAAAAAAGCCATGGGGATGTTGATGAGTGGCAACCTCTCACTGGAGGCATTAGGGCTTCCCGTCAACTTGTTTGAGCAGCTTGAGCACCTCGACAAGCTCAATGGGGTCGCTCGCCTGAAATACCGTGCAGTGGTAGAGGTTCAAAAGCAGCAGCTTGATGAGATGGAAAGTGCAGAGGTGGATCATGGCTGAACATAAAAACCCAATCCGTGGGTATCTCTCTTGTCCGGTTTGTCAGTCGGTCGCCAGCGCTCATCAAGTGGGTGAAGGGAAACTGATTGCTACAGGGGAGCCGCCTAAAAACAGCCGCAACATCGGGTTGATGTATTACCGTTGCCCAAAGTGCGGTAACAGCTCACATAGCCATGAAGTGACCAAGTTCATTAAAGCGAATCTTGTCGCTGACTCAACCGAACTTCAACCGACAGTCACCGATAAACTGTCGGTGGTTGATCCGGTTTTGATAACCGAACCTAACCGAACAGAGGTAACCGACGCGGTAACCGAACTAACCGAGGGGTTAACCGAACCGGAAGAAACACAAGAAACCAGTAAAGA
>NZ_JBFSTC010000230.1:0-1166 GCF_041466605.1 Vibrio sp. 10N.247.310.17
ATGCTTTATTGATTTTATTGTTAATTTATAGACTCATCTAAGCGGAGAAGAGCCGGGAAAGTAAGGCAAGTTCCTGAGTTTGAACCTGAGTTCAATCCCTATATGGCTCATTTTGGGGCAGCTCTGAGTTAGTCACGATGGCTAGCTCGTGTGATCACCAAGCGATTCTGTCGTACCGTAATTATCAACCGATAAATGTCTAATGGCCTAGCCAATAGTGGTTGGCTGCGGAGAGACCACAATAAGAGATCTTCTATATGTGTTTGTCGTAAGCAATGTTTAATGACCGAAATGACAAAGCGAAGCAGATAACTTTGTTGTTCGAAAAGCATTGGCTACTCACGCAGCCAACAGGATGTAATTACCTATATTGATAGGCGGAAGTTAAGAGTGCGCTTTAACGTACTTCTTAACCTTTTTCATAGCCATTTGACGCTTAAGTGGTGAAAGATAGTCAATAAACAAGTTACCCGACAAATGATCTATTTCGTGCTGCATTACGATAGCTAGAAACTCATCACTTTCGATGGTCATTGGTTTACCTTCGCGATCTAAAGCAGACACAACAACTGAAGTAAAACGCTCTACGTCGGCATAATAGTCAGGAACTGATAAACAACCCTCTTGACCCAATGTTTTATCCGAGCCGCTAACCACTTCAGGGTTAACCAAAACTAATGGTTCATCTCGACTTTCGGAAAGGTCAATAATAACAACGGCCTCTTTACGACCAACTTGAGTTGAAGCCAAACCAATACCATTGTCAGTCGCATATAACGTTTCCAACATGTCGTCTATTAATGTTTGTACCGTGGAGAGATCTTGCACCTTTTCCGCTTTGACCTTAAGCCTTGGATCTGGTGCAGTCAGAATTTCTAAAACTGCCATATTTTCCTTCTATTCTTGGAAGCTCATAACGCTTTCTATATGTCGACTGTCCGTATTTTATGGGCCAATAATGCCTTCTTTCTTTTTAACCTTCAACAATACCAACAGATATGACGGGGTAAATAGCCTTTGCATATAACTTTGACAACACATTGCTTCAGATAACCTTTCGTAGGGGAAAAGCTCATGAACAGATTGTGAATGAGTAAAAGGTCTAGATTACAATGGGGCAAAAATGAGTTTCAGGAATTCTAATATTAGTGATTCATGAATAACTT
>NZ_JBFSTC010000231.1:0-1069 GCF_041466605.1 Vibrio sp. 10N.247.310.17
ATCATCATAAAAAACTCGTCAATTAAGCCCTATCAGCCACGCAACCACAAATTGACATCAATACACTGCAATACAATCAAGCATCGAGTCAATGGGCCTACAGTCCTCCTGAGAGCCAGCTAGACGACCGCTTGCGGTCGAGCCTTTGGCTCAACTTCTTTTAGCGCGACCACAGCGTTCAAGGAAATCACCAAGGAAACTAAGGCCTCCAGGCTAAGAGGCATCTCATTCGGTTTTAATCGAATAAAGTAATGAGTCTTTTTGTCACAAAGACCGCGTTGGGCGTCAGTTTACGCACCCACGCTTTAGAGTATCGTGACCATTTAAAACCGTTACTTTTTAATTTTTTGCGCACCTCTTCGGCTGGAATACCGTCAAATGAAAACTTAATGCGGCCCTCTTCTTCGTACAGCTCCCAAGCCGTCCCCATTGCCTCGCCGTTACCCTGTAATGGCGCTTCGTTGTGCAACGCTTCCAAGTGCTCTAAACGCTTTCTAGTTGTTCGGATATTGGCATTACTATTCTGTAGTGCGTATGCATCAAAGCCAAACTTTCCAAAAAACTCACACGGGCGTAATAATTTTTTTGCTCTTTCTTCTGTCTGTCCGTGTGTATTAACCAAATATTCGATCTTGTCTTCCTCGGTCATATGACTAGAGCGAACGATCTTATTAACGGCTTTCATGAGTTCATGACTTTTAATCAAACCCTCGAGCTTTTTCTTCAATTTTTCAACCGCTTCTGGGTCGTCTGACGCGATACCGGCAGAGCCTACACTATCAGCGCGACGGCTCAGATATTCCGCTTTATCCTGAGCCTCTACGCTTTTACGCATGTTGGTATTGATGCTCTCCGCGTGTTTACGGTGCTTCGCTTCTGAATGGTGACCAACCAGGATTGGCTGACCGAACGGTAACATTTTCCCTAATGTACTCGCGGTATTAAATCGCTCATTAGAGACCGCTTCAGCTTTAGCGGCACGCTCTTCTAATCTATCGCGCTTCGCTTCTTGTCGCTCTTGATAGTCTCCCAGCGCTACCACTTTTCGGGTGTTATCTTGTGGTGGCGG
>NZ_JBFSTC010000232.1:0-1064 GCF_041466605.1 Vibrio sp. 10N.247.310.17
GTCCTAACTGATTCACGCCGACGTCTAGATGAGAGTCCGTTAGCGGCTCTGTTTCACACAACGGTAAAGGCTTGGAATGGAGATATCCTTCAACAAGACAAAGACTTAGAGCTTAATGTTCTTGCTGTCGATGGGACAACATTTAGGTGCCAAGATTCCCCAGAGAACGCTGAAGAATTTGGGTTCATCTCTAAAAAATTGAAACCTTACCCTCAACTTCGTTTAGTCGCTTTGATGTCAACAGAAACTCGAATGATTATGGGGGCGGCTTTTGATGGCTGTCATGTCGGTGAAACGACCTTAGCTAAGCGCCTATTCAATGATATCCCCGCACATTCATTGACCTTATTTGATCGTTGTTATTTCTCGGCAGACCTCTTGTTGTCGTGGCAAGAGAGTGCGGAAAATGCTCACTGGTTAATGCCTGCAAAGCGTAAGCTACGCTATGAAGTGTTGGAGAAATATGCGGAGAACGACATGCTCATCTCAATGCCCATCTCTCCTCAAGCTCAACGGAAGAATCCGAATTTACCCGCACGTTGGGAAGCCAGATTAGTCCTATATCAAGAGCCAAAAGGTGAGATAAAAGGTTTTATTACTTCACTTACAGACCCTAGTAGATACTCGCTAGAAAGCCTGCTGCGTATTTATTGGCAACGCTGGGAGATAGAAGAAGGTTATGGTGAAATTAAACAGACTCAACTGCAAAGTCACGTCACTTTACGAAGTCGTTTTTCTGCCGGTGTGAAGCAAGAGCTGTGGGGCGTATTACTTGCCTATAACTTAGTGCGATTAGAGATGGTTAAGATAGCTTCAGAAGCCGGGGTTCGAGCGACTAGGGTCAGTTTTACCGCCGCAATTAACCTTATTGATGCGCAATTACGTTGGTTAGCTTTAAGCCCAGACGGAACTCTACCTGTAAAACTGAAAAGGATGAGAGACAGTTTGAGTCACTTCATTCTTCCAGATAAAAGAAAGGACCGAACGTTTCCACGTTCAGTCCTCTTTGTCCCAGCCAAATATCCGTTCAGGTTCAAGCAATAATGCTTATCCGAACGGCATTA
>NZ_JBFSTC010000233.1:0-1035 GCF_041466605.1 Vibrio sp. 10N.247.310.17
GTTGGCTTTTTCTCATCACTGTTAAGCGGGGAAAGATAACCGTCAATCAATGCCTTTGTCACTTGCTCAAACGTAAAGCGCACTTTAGACAAGCCCATCAATTTTGTCTCAGTCACAGCAGCGTAATAGTGGTTCAGCGTTGGGTGATCCGCATCAATATCATGTCTAAATCGCTCCAAGTCACCATTATCAAACTCGATATACATCATCGTCTTGGTGTAACCGTTATTGCGGCCCACTTCCATAGCTTCTTGACTTGCTTTTTTGTTGTAATCATCAAGGGTGTACGCATTGCCATCAGATAATAAATTGGATTCACTCCAATCAATAATCACTTGCTTCACAACGGCGGTCTTTTCCAGGTGTACGTATTGGTCGAACGGGGCAAGCTGCACCGGCTCTTTCACTTCTTCGGTGCCCTCCACTTCTGAGCATTCCCCCTCAATAATCGTGCTTTGCGGTTCCTCTCCATCCAAAGAGAATGTCATCACCACATCATTAGAAAAATGATAGATACAATCACAGACCTGCACTTTCACTAGAGCGCCTTCACGGATGGTTAATAAAATAACCATGTCGCTGTAGTTCTTTTCGTACCAATCCCAAAATTCGGATTTATCCATCGTGACAAGCTCATTACTTCTAAAGCAATCATCCATCCCCATTGACTGAGTTTTTAAGATCAACGTGTCAGCATATTCCAACAGCTTCGTAATTTTAGCCTTCGCATTTTTACGCAACTTATGACCAGAGAAGCGCTTCAAAAATTCATTCTTGGATGAGCCTGACGGCTCAAACGGGGATACGTTTGTCGCGGATTGAACGTTAGAAGCTGTTGATGGATTAAGGATTGAGTCTGTCATAAGTTTTTCCTTTGATTAATTTTCATTCCCGTTGTCGCCTGACTGCTCGACCCAAAATCACGGTTCATCAAAACAAGGGCGCGAAGCGTTCATATACCCTTGTTTTGGGGGTTCTGATTTGGGACGTTAAGCAGGAAGACCGCGACACGGTAATGAGAAATCAAAGGAAAAA
>NZ_JBFSTC010000234.1:0-1021 GCF_041466605.1 Vibrio sp. 10N.247.310.17
GCCTCATCATCTCGAATAATCACTCAACCACTCTTCCAAGCCTTGCAATGGCAAGGCTTTTTTACGTTCATTCATCAAGGAATTACCATGTCAAATAAGACCCTCTTTAATTCTGACCATCTACCGATATTAAAGAAACAATTACACACTATATTCGATCAACTTACCTTCGCTGAAATCATTCAGGGCAACGCCACCGAAAAAAACACATGGTTATCGATTTGCGCTCAAGCGGTAGGTTATGGCGACTGGGACGACTTAAAAGCGCAAGCAGTCACGCACCACGAGCCAACCCACAACATTCTATTTAACCAAGCATCCATCATTCCTTTCATCCAAAGTGTCAGAGTCAGCTTGGGGGAGCACATCGACAATATTGAAGGCTTTACCCATGTCATACTAAGAAACTTAACTACCGAAGAGTTAAACGCCATGAATGGCAATAAAGAAGAGCTTCCCCCCCTACCCAAAGCGCCAACGTCCTATACGTTAGAATTAGGACCGAATACGGCCTATGCCCGCGACCTTTTAGATTGGCTGTGGCCAAGAACAAAAAATTACCAAGTAGACCCTATCAACACTCAGTATCTAGCGCACATGAAAGAAAAGCGAATGAGCTTGAGCAAGTCTCAAGCAAAAGAGCGCGCTTTGGATGTTTACCCACACTCTGGCATGCTAATCAGAGACATCTTAGAGCAACTGATTTCAGAAAATTACCTAGAACTCAACGATGATCAAAGGTGCGTCACTTTTACTCGCAAAGGTCTTAATTATCTCAACGGAAAAATGACCCACGAATATGACGACCAATGGAAAGAATGGTTTAAGGCATTTGCAGCGCATCTCAAAAAAATCCCATACCGATACATCAAGATAGATTGGACACCCTATATCGATTTATATGCCCGGGGCATGTCACCCATTGAGGCGGCAAAAAGTCTTGAATGGTCAGAATGCTACACTCAAGCACACTCAGAGATCCAATCGGCCATTAAACACCAACTCGACATCCATCTGCCTC
>NZ_JBFSTC010000235.1:0-1006 GCF_041466605.1 Vibrio sp. 10N.247.310.17
ACGTACGGTTCTTAGGGAGACGGCACTTGGTAACAAGTGTCGTCCACCCGACAGGTGCGTTATACGATGAATCAGCGGAAGTGGTTAATACGCTGTGGCCAAAAGGCATGAGAGTCGGAAAGAGATTGCCCCATGCTCTTTCGTGATCGTTGAACTCTCCGCACTATAGCGGGCATCTACACTGACATGCGCGACATACGGAACACGGTAAGCCTGTATCACTCCCTCTGGGAAAGCCTTCGTGGCCGATAGTGATGCAGGTATAGGAGGTTGGAAAAAGCCAAGGCTGCATTGTAACGATGCAGATACAGACTTGTGTCTGGTCACGAAAGTGAGCCCACTTCCGACTGGTCTCCCGTTGCGAGAGAATATGAAGAACTTTATTCAAGGAGAAACGCAAATGATGATTTCAAAAGAGATTAGTGCCTCTCCTGACAGCGCTCAATGGCAGTCAATCGACTGGAAAACCGTTGAAGCGCATGTATTAAAGCTCCAGATGCGTATCGCAAAGGCAACTCGAGAAGGTAAACACGGCAAAGTGAAAGCTTTGCAATGGATACTGACTCACTCGCGTTCAGCAAAACTTCTTGCTGTTAAGCGAGTATCTCAAAACAAAGGCAGTAAAACGTCTGGAATAGATGGTGTTATCTGGAGTCTAATGCAAAAACTAAGTTTTCTTCTGCATTGAGAATGAAGTTAGTTAATTGTTGTCCATACTTAGCCCTTCTGAATATATCTTTTTCAGGGTTAAAGCCTTCATCCGTTGTTATATCTAATTCCGGTAAAGATAGTCGCATTTTGTTACCTAATAGTCTTATGTGATTTGTTGATTATACAATTCGTTGTTCTATTAGAGAAGTAACATAAATGCGTTCGGTTGGTCGAATTTACCCCCGTGATACAACACGGGGATTAACGACGAACAGCATGATAAGAATGGATAACTTCTGGGGCTCTTCTCCGCTTAGATGAGCTTGATTTCTGGGTAAAAGGTAGAGTGAGTTTC
>NZ_JBFSTC010000236.1:0-1000 GCF_041466605.1 Vibrio sp. 10N.247.310.17
TGTCTAAAGAAAAATTTGAACGTACGAAACCGCACGTAAACGTTGGTACTATCGGCCACGTTGACCACGGTAAAACAACTCTAACTGCTGCTATCTGTACTACACTTGCAAAAGTGTACGGCGGTGTTGCTAAAGATTTCGCATCTATCGATAACGCTCCAGAAGAGCGCGAGCGCGGTATCACAATCGCAACTTCTCACGTTGAGTACGATACTCCTGAACGTCACTACGCACACGTAGACTGTCCTGGACACGCCGATTATGTTAAAAACATGATCACTGGTGCTGCTCAAATGGACGGCGGTATCCTAGTTGTTGCTGCTACAGATGGCCCTATGCCACAAACTCGTGAGCACATCCTACTTGGTCGTCAAGTTGGTATCCCTTACATCATCGTATTCATGAACAAATGTGACATGGTTGATGACGAAGAGCTACTTGAGCTAGTAGAAATGGAAGTTCGTGAACTTCTTTCTGAGTACGAGTACCCAGGAGACGACCTACCAGTAATTCAAGGTTCTGCACTTGGCGCTCTAAACGGCGAAAAGCAGTGGGAAGACAAGATCGTTGAGCTTGCAGAAGCACTAGATTCTTACATTCCACTTCCAGAGCGTGCTGTTGATCTACCGTTCCTACTTCCTATTGAAGATGTATTCTCAATCCAAGGTCGTGGTACTGTAGTTACTGGTCGTATCGAGCGCGGTATCCTACGTGTAGGTGACGAAGTAGAAATCGTTGGTATCAAAGAGACTACTCTTACTACTTGTACTGGTGTTGAAATGTTCCGTAAACTGCTTGACGAAGGTCGTGCAGGTGAGAACGTTGGTGCACTTCTACGTGGTACTAAGCGTGATGACGTTGAACGTGGCCAAGTACTTTCTGCTAAAGGTTCAATCAACCCACACACTAAGTTTGAGTCTGAAGTATACGTACTTTCTAAAGACGAAGGCGGCCGTCACACTCCTTTCTTCAAGGGTTACCGTCCACAGTTCTACTTCCG
>NZ_JBFSTC010000237.1:0-1000 GCF_041466605.1 Vibrio sp. 10N.247.310.17
TTTGAAAAACAATATGTCGCTTAATGCGGTGTCCAGTCTTACTGGAGCAGATCATGTTTCCTGGGGGCAGCCATAACGCTTGAAGTAATCCAGAGCAAGTTCTCTTGATGGTGATATAAAAATCTCAACTCTACGATTAAGAGCTCGATTAGATTTAGTGTCGTTAGGAACTAAAGGGAAAAACTCACCAGCAGGAACGATTTCAATTTTATTATGATCAACCTTGTAGCTACTCTGTCCTATTACCTGAACTACACTTGTTGCACGTTTAGCCGATAAGCGTGAATTGAGACTTTGCTTACCGACACTATCAGTGTGGCCTACGACATAAATGTATTCTTGAGAGTAGTGCTCATGAATAGCTTTGCTTACAGAAGTAATTTGTTGCTTTACTTCAGGCTTAATATTGTGCTGTGCAAAATCAAATAACAAAGAGTTTGTAAGTGTTATCTTTTTGATATGGCCAGGTCGATCACGAACTTCAATATAAGCTACATCAATAATATCGCTATCAACGCCTTCAATTTTTCCATCCATTATCTGAACATCAAAGCTACTTCCAGCAAATGTATTGGAATCGCCATGAGGTAAATTAATTGATTCTTCGTCGTGCTGTGAAGCAGGTTTTCCTGTTGTCATACAAGCAGAAAGAAATAATGAGATGATAGCAATAAAAGCTAATCTACTAGAGTTCACGGTCCATTTTCCCTTTATCATACGGAATGTAATTCATGAATTTTCAATTGTTGTATAAACAGCGACTTAGTGAGAATTTGAGCACTACCAACAGGTTGTTATATGCAACTCAAAACAATAATCCTTATTGCCAGCAACAGCGCGCTATTTACAGAGTTGTATACTACATAAAAATGCTTTAACTTGAAATATATAGATGATGGAATTGGTTGAATTTATTTAAGTTCCAGTAACTTAAATCAACATGACATCCCCCTCTGGCAGGATAGTTGTCACTGTTAAAATTTAACCAGTTTGGGCGATA